>CAISIP010000548.1 GCA_903885415.1 uncultured beta proteobacterium | reverse complement strand
CCATCGAGCAATCCCACCGCCAGCAAGGCCGGCAGCGCAAACAGCACGCCGGCGCAGGGCACATCCAGCGAGGCCTTGGCCAGCGTGTCACGCTTGATGCCCTGCTGCTGCGCGACCTGGGAGAACCCCATACCCGAATCCAACAGGCTTTGCACTTGCCCGCACACCTCGGGCGTGAGCACCGCTGCTGAGCGCACCTTTCTGGGCTTGAAGAACCCGCGCGTCCCCTCTTGGCGAAACAGCTTTACCGCGCGCTTGACAGCAAGCGCGGGCACCCCGAAGGTGCTTGCAATTTGGGCCTGTTTGGCTATCCCGTTGGCGCAAAACTGCGCCGTGATCATCCGAAACGAGACGCTGTCATTCTCCTCGTGGGTGTACAGCTGCATGTTCCCGCTGACGTAGGCGATGCGCCCTTTGTCTTTGGAGAACGCCAGCATGTTGCTGATATGCGTGACCCCTTGCGGGAAGAATGGCATCTGCAGTTGTGGCATGGGTGCAACCTGACAGGGTGAACAAGTGCCAGCGCCGCTGGCGACGATGAAATCAAGTACCACAGGCGATTTCGCCCGACTGCGCGGCCTGCGCGCCGGGAGCATCCCCTGGCTTAGCGGGCTTTGACAGCCTTGCTTCTTGCAGGCTTTTTGCCCTTTGGTGCCTGCGCCGTCCCGGCACCGCGCACAGAGTCCGGATAAAAGCCGTCCGCCCCCATGTCCCGGTACAGATCCACCGCCAGCTCGACCCCTTCGACTGGCACACGGTACGCACGCACGATATCCTCTTCCCGGGCATGCCCTTGCACGCAGAACTGCGCCGTGATCATGTGAAACGTGTTTACGTCACCCACGTGGTGGGTAAACACCGGCAGGCCTTTGAAGAAATACACCACCGAGTCCCCATCTCGGCACGACTCCAGCAGCGCCGTCACCTGCACCGGGTAGTCGGGAAAAAAAGGCAGGTATCTCATGCGCCATCCGGTGGCCGCCAGCGCGAGCTGGGCAAACCCGATTTGAGGAAAAAGGTATCTTCTCAAAATCCGCACCGATTCGGAAGCGATTTATTGTCAACTCACCCCAGCACTCCTCGCTTCATTGGCAAATCGCGCAGACCCATGCACCTTTTGCCAATCGCACTTGAGCGTAGAGATCAGGTCGTCTGGAGGTACCATTGCAGCAACTCCAGCCACACCATTGGCCCACCGTCTCGAACCCATCACCCGCCATGCTGCTCGACCCCAAAAACGACTACATTTTCAAACGGCTGTTTGCCACAGCGCCTGATTTGTTGTCGACATTGATCAATGCGGTGCGCTTTGAGGAGAAGCCGGTCGAAGTGATTGAGGTGCTCAATCCGCGCATTGATCCGGCCGAATTGACCGGCAAGTTCATCGTTCTCGATGTGCTAGCGAAGGATCAGCAAGGCCAGTTGTTCAACATAGAGATGCAGGTCAGACACTTTCATGCCTGGAGCCAGCGTGGCATGTATTACTTGGCCAACACCCTGGTCAAACAGCTCGGTAGCGGGGACAATTACCTCGAACTCAAGCCGGTGATCGGAATTCATCTGCTGTGTTTTGACCTTTTCACTGCGCCCGAGCAAATCCAGCAAGCGAACTGGCGCTTTGAGATGCGCGACCGCTGGCAACCAGCCACCCGGCTGGGTGCAGAATTGCAGCTCCACATTGTTGAACTTGACAAGGCCGATCGGCTCAAAACTGCAAGTTCCACCCCTGGCCTTGCGGCCTGGATTGCTTTTTTTGAACACTGGAGCGAGGAGTCCACCATGAACCAGCTAAGTTATCCGCCGGTACAAGAAGCACTGCGCCGGCTCAAAGACCTCAGCGCTGATAACGACACCCAGCAGCGCGCCCGAATGCGCGAACGGGCATTGCGCGACGAAGTCACTGAACTCTTTGCGGCTGAGCAGCGCGGTGAGCAGCGTGGCTTGGAACAAGCTCTGGCCAAGATGCTGCAAAACGGCATGAACGAGGCCCAAGCACGGTCTATTTTGGGTTTGTAATGCCAAAAAAGGGGTCGCTACCCTTTTTCCCCCGGCGCGCCAATGAGCGAAAGATTGGGGGGCGGATCCGCAAGCATTGCGCAGACCTTGCGACAATACGTGAATTGCACCGTCAGTACGCAACGTGCAACTGTTCGATGGATTCGTAGCCGCCACGCTGTTCAAGCACCCAGATATCAACACGCTGTTGCATGTGCAGCCAAATTCTCGGCCCGTTGCCCAGCAACTTGCCAAGGCGAATCGCCATGTCCGGTGTCAGGCGCTCACAAAATCCCCCTCACGAAACGCAATTTGGCCCGCCTGGTACCAGTGCGCTGGTGAATCTGCGGCTTCTTTCAGATAGCTTTTCATGGCACTTTGGGTGTCGCCCGTCATCAGGCTGATGTCGCCCAACAGCATGCGCACGCCCAGGTTGTCAGCAGGGCACCAGGCCAGCAGCTTTTTGGCCAGGGCTTTGGCCGCCTTGCCGTCACCCCGGTGCATCAGCCCCAGCAGATAGCCGTGGGTTATGCGCAAGAAGGAGCGGTTGTCCACCTCCCCCCATGAAATCTGGCCTTTGAAGCCGGGCGGGATGAGGGTAGTAGCCTGCTGGTAGGCTTTTTCGCGTACGTCGGTGGATTCGTCGCGCATTTCAAGGCTCCACAGCCGATTGGCGATGAAGTTTTGAATCTCCAGCTGGCCGGGGAACTTGACCAGTAGCTTTTGCGCGCGCAGCAGGCCCTGTTTGTGGCTGATGCGGACTTCTTCCAGGCTGTCGATCAGCTCGTCAAGCTCCTCTTCTTCGGCCCAATCTCGGGAGAACCT
>CAISIP010000547.1 GCA_903885415.1 uncultured beta proteobacterium | reverse complement strand
TGATCCCTGCGGTGGATGTCTCACGCAGTACGACCAAGGTGTTCAAGACCCCGCACGGTAAGGCCTCCGAGGGTGATGGCGGACTGCAGGCGGTCGATGTGACGCTTGCAACTTGCGCTGCACCGGCCTACTTTCCTTCGGTTCGCATTGGTGAGCGCCTGTACGCCGATGGCGGTCTTTTTGCTGTTGCGCCCGACCTGGTCGCCCTGCACGAAGCCGAGCACTTCATGGGTGTCGACCTGCGGCGTATACGCATGTTGTCGGTAGGTACTGCCACTGCCGGCTACCAGCCTGCTGAAGGCGTCGAAGCCGATGCCGGGGCCGTTGGATGGTTGACCGACGGTCGTCTGATCCTGACGCTGGTCTCGGTGCAGCAGCAGCATGTGCAAGCAGTGATGGAAGACCGTCTGGGCGAGCGCTATCTGCGCGTGGACGCGCAGTGGCCCGTCGGTGCCGGGCTCGGGATTGATGTAGCGACGCCCGCTGCCACCGGCGCTCTGGTCGCCTTGGGGCTTGACAGCGTCGCGCAACTGGACGCGCAACGCATGCGCCTGTTCCTGTAGGCGAGCCAGGGAGCGCGCCGCTGACCGAATTAGCACGGGTTCCGGGGCCGAGTCGGGCGATTCCTTGGCGCGGGCAAGTGCCCACGCGCTCTGTTGAAAAGGCTGCGGTGCCGACGATTTCGGTGACTGTTGCGTCGATTAACATCAATCCCAGCATAGCCAGAGCCTCGTATGAATCCATCATCCCGCATTCCCGGACACCTTTTCCTTCACGCGCCGGGTCCGACCCATGTGCCCGACGAAGTCGTGCACGCCATGAGTCGCCAGCCGATGGACATGGCAGATCGCCGCCTCGACCTGACGATTGCTGCGTGCGAGAAGGGCCTGCGGCGGCTTCTGCATACGGAGGCTGCGGATATTTTTCTTTATGCGGCCAACGGCCATGGCGCGTGGGAGGCGGTGATCGTCAATCTCGTGGAACCAGGGCAAAGCGTGCTGGTTCCCGGTACCGGGCATTTTTCCGAGGCCTGGGCCTTGCAGACGCAGGCCATGGGTGGCCAGGTCGTACGCACACCCTGGACCGAGGGTCTACCTATCGACGCCGACGCGGTACAGGCCGCTCTGCGCGCCGATACCGACCGATCCATCGTCGCCGTCTTCGCCGTCCATACCGACACCGCCAGCGGCATTACCAGCGATATCGCGGCGCTGCGCACCGCGATCGACGCAGTGGGCCATCCGGCACTCTTGGTCGTCGACGTGGTCGCCTCGCTCGGGGTCACGCCATTTGCAATGGACGCACTGGGCGTGAACGTCGTTCTGGGGGCCTCGCAAAAAGGACTTATGTGCCCTCCCGGACTTGGCTTTGCGGCGGCCGACCGACGCGCCATGGCGGTGTGCGAGCGCAACAGCAGTCCGCGCTTTTACTGGGACTGGCGCATGCGGCTGAGCGATCTTTCCTACCGTAAGTTTTGCGGTACACCGCCGCAGACTTTGCTGATGGGACTCGAGGCTGCGTTAGGCCTTATCTTCCAGGAAGGGGTGGAGCAGGTAGTACGGCGCCATCGACTGATGGCGTCTATGGTGCATGCAGCGATCGCCCGTTGGAGCGAGGCCGGCGCGTTGGACTTTTTTGGCACGCAGGCGGGCAGCCGGTCGGATTCTGTCACTGCGATCACGGTGGCGGCTGGAATCGATCCGGAGGCACTGCGTACCGTGGCCCGCGAGCGCTTTCAGGTCGCGATTGCCGGAGGGCTTGGCCCGCTGAGCGGACGCGTCTTCAGGATCGGTCATCTCGGTGATATCAACGCGCCGATGATCCTGGGTTGTCTGGCCGGCGTCGAGGCGGCGATGCGGGTGCAGAACATTCCATTTGGCGCCGGAGCGATACAGGACGCCGTCGCATGCCTGGCCCGAGGCTGATGGCTTGGCCGCCGTGAACGGGGTGCTAGGCGGCGTGGCGCGGAGGATGACCGCGCTTTTCGTGCTTCTGTTCCTTCACCAGTTCGACCGAACCGTCCGCATTCTGGCGCTCTAGACGGACCGAAAATCCCCACAAGTATGCGACATGCTCGAGCACCGATTCACACGATGCATCAAGCGGCCGGCGTTGGTGTGAATAGTGCCGTAGCGTCAGAGAACGGTCGCCGCGAAGATCCACGTTCCACACCTGGATATTGGGCTCGCGTCGTCCAAGGTCGTATTGTTCCGATAGTTGGTGACGCAATGCTCGGTATCCGCTCTCGTCGTGGATAGATTCGATACGAAGCTTCTTGCGCGTGTCGTCGTCGAGCACCGAGAAGAAGCGGAAATCACGCATGAGTCGCGGCGAGAGGTACTGCGCGATGAAGCTTTCATCCTTGTAGTTTTGCATCGCGAAATCGAAAGTGTGGCGCCAGTTGGACCCGGCAATTTGGGGGAACCACTCGCGGTCTTCCGCTGTCGGCTCCTCGCAGATGCGCCGTATGTCGCGCCACATGGCGAAGCCCAGGGCGTACGGATTGACCCCGGAATAGTGCCGGCTGTTGTAGGGCGGCTGGTAGACGACATTGGTATGCGATTGCAGAAATTCAAGCATGAAGCCGTCCGACACGCCACCGCGGTCATACAGTGTGTTGAGGAGGGTGTAGTGCCAGAAGGTCGCCCATCCCTCGTTCATGACTTGGGTTTGCCGCTGGGGATAGAAGTACTGCCCAATCTTGCGCACCACGCGCACCACCTCGCGCTGCCAAGGCTCTAGCAGGGGTGCATTTTTTTCGATGAAATAAAGCAGGTTTTCTTCGGGCTCGGCCGGGAAGCGCGTGGCTATTTTTTCCTGCGGGCGTTCGAGTTGCGGGGGCAGCGTGCGCCACAGGTCGTTGACCTGGCTTTGCAGGTATTCAGCCCGGGCCTGCTGGCGCTCGGTCTCGCGGGAAAGTGACAACTTCGCCGTACGCTTGTAGCGGTCGACACCGACGTTGATCAGGGCGTGGCAAGCGTCCAGGGTGCGCTCCACCGCCGACACCCCGTGGCGCTCTTCGCACTGCGCAATGTAGCTGCGCGCGAAGACCAGGTAGTCGATGATCGCGTCGGCGCTGGTCCACTGCTTGAACAGGTGGTTGCCTTTGAAGAACGAGTTGTG
>CAISIP010000546.1 GCA_903885415.1 uncultured beta proteobacterium | reverse complement strand
CCGTAGACGCTCGAACTCGACGCGTAGGCCAGATGCTGCACGCCACTGTGCCGGCAGCCTTCGAGAATGTTGGTGAAGCCCACGATATTGCTGTCGATGTACGCGTGCGGGTTCTGGATCGAATAGCGCACGCCGGCCTGCGCCGCCAGATGGACCACCCGCTCGAAGCGGCCCTGCTCGAACAGCTGCGCCATTTCCGCGCGGTCGGCGACGTCGCACTGGACGAAACGGAAGTTGGCGTGCGGCGTCAGGCGGGCCAGTCGGTCGTGCTTGAGCCGCACGTCGTAGTAGTCGTTCAGGTTGTCCAGCCCGACCACCTCGTCTCCGCGCGCCAGCAGGCGCAACGCGGTCGTCATGCCGATGAATCCGGCGGCGCCGGTCAGGAGGATTTTCATGGGCAAAGGTCCGGGTGGCGGTGGCGCGGGGTGCTGCTGCGATCTTAGCGGGCCGCCGGTGCCAACAGGTTCACAGTCCCAGCCGGCGGCAGATTTCGAGAACGGCCGCGCTCTGGTTCATGGTGTAAAAATGCAGCGCCGGGGCGCCGCCGGCGCGAAGCCGCTCGCACAGCGCCGTGACGACGTCGAGGCCGAAGGCGCGTATGGACGCGTTGTCCTCCTTGAAAGCCTGCAGGCGAAGTCGTATCCAGCGCGGTATTTCGGCGCCGCACATGTCGGAGAAGCGCAGCAGCTGGGTCGAGTTGGTGATCGGCATGATTCCCGGAAGCACCGGAATATGCACGCCCAAACGCTGCGTGTCGTCGACGAAACGGAAATAGGCGTCCGGGTTATAGAAATACTGGGTAATCGCGGAATTTGCACCGCTTTTGACCTTCATTGCAAAGGCGTGCAGGTCGTGCTCCGGACTGCGCGCGCGCGGGTGCGTTTCGGGGTAAGCGGCGACGTCGAGCGCAAAATGCTCGCCGGTCTCATCGCGGATGAACTCGACCAGGTCGCAGGCATGACGGAACTCGCCCTCGGCGCCGTAGGGGCTTGGCATGTCACCGCGCAGCGCGACGATGCGCCGCACGCCCATACCCTGGAGCTGCGCGAGCTGCTCGCGAACGCTCGCACGCGTCGCGCCAACGCAGGCGAAATGCGGCGCTGCCAGCACGCCCTCGGTGATCATGTCGGACACCGCGCCGAAAGTGCCGGTCTGGGTCGAGCCGCCGGCGCCGTAGGTGACCGAACAGAACTCCGGTCTGAGCGCGTACAGGTCGCGGCGCACGGCGCGTATTTTTTCGGCACCATCGCTGGTGCGCGCCGGGAAGAACTCGAGGCTGATGGGAATACTAGATGGCACGGTCATGGTCGGCTACCGGTTGGAGAAGTCGAATAGAGGAAAAACTCCCGGTTGCCGTCGCCGCCCCGAATGGGCGACTCGAACCAGGACTGCACCGTCAGCCCCAGCGCGCTGTGCGCCGCGCGAACGCGCCGCTCGACCACCGGGTACAGACTGGGGTCGGTGACGATGCCGCCTTTGCCGAGCTGGCCGGGCTGCAGTTCGAACTGCGGCTTGACCAGCATCAGCAGCGCTGCGCCGCCCTTGAGCATCGGCTTGATCGCGGGAAGAACCAGGGTCTGCGAAATGAAGGACAGGTCGCCGACGATCAGGTCAAAGCCCTCGGCCGCATCGGGCAGGTCCTGCACGCACAGCCGGCGCGCGTTGACACGCTCCACGCAGCCCACGCGCGGATCGGCGCGCAGGCGCTCGTGCAGTTGGCCAAAGCCCACGTCCACGCCGACCACCCGCGATGCGCCGCGCTGCAGCAGGCAATCGGTGAAGCCGCCGGTGGACTGGCCCAGGTCCAGGCATAGCAGTCCTTCGACGCTGCGGTCGAGATGCTGCAGCGCGCCTTCGAGCTTGAGCCCACCGCGCGACACATAGCGCGCTTCGGCGTCGTCGAGCAGTTCGATGTGCGCGTCGGCATCGACCTCGTCGCCGTTCTTGGCGACGCGTCGCCAGTCACCGGTGCCCCGGCACCGCACACCGGCGGCGATCAGGCGCTGGGCCTGCGAGCGGGTGCTCGCAAGCCCACGCTGGACCAGCAGTTGGTCAATGCGCATCGGGTTCCTTCGCAGGGCTGGGGCCGGGCCGCCCGGGCGCTCAATAGCGGTAGCTGTCGGCCTTGTAGGGGCCGGCCTTGGACACGCCGATGTACGCAGCCTGCTCGTCGCTGAGTTCGCTCAGCATCGCGCCGACCTTGTGCAGGTGCAGGCGCGCGACCTTTTCAT
>CAISIP010000545.1 GCA_903885415.1 uncultured beta proteobacterium | reverse complement strand
TACCATGCGCACTTCTCGGCGCGCTTCCATGCGCCTTCGTCACCGCACTTGTACCTGCACTCGCCGCTGGGCAACATCAGTGGGCCCAGCGTGCACCTCGAGCGCGGCATGCTGTTCAAGCTGCTGCACCGCGCGAAGATCTCGCTGGCCTTTCACCTGTTCGTCGAACCGCAGGGCGAGCGCCCGCGGGCCATGATGGTGACCAGCCGCTGGCTGGAGTCGCTCCTGTCCGGCTGCGTGGTGGCGGGTAAGCGCCCGCTGTCGCGCATGGCCGACGAGATGTTGTGCTGGCCGGGCGCGACCCTTGAACTGGCCGATGACCCGCATGACGCCGGCGATCAGCTGCAGCAACTGCTGGCCCGCGACGACGCGCTGCAAGCCCAGCGCCGTTGCAACGTGCGCGAAGTGCTGCTGCGGCACGACTGGCGCCGCCGCATAGCCGAGCTGTGCGGGCACTTCGGACTGCCGACGCCGCCGGCCCTGGTCGAGGACCTGCTGCGCGTGCAGGCGCTGGCGGCGTGCTTCGCGTAGCAAGCACCGCGCACCCTCAGGTCATCACGCGGCGAAAGGGCGCCGCGGTGGCGGGTGGTGGCACGCCGCCCTGCACGGTCGTGGCGCTGCGGCGCTTGATGCTCTCGCCCCAGCCGAACAGCAGAAACAGCATCGGCTCGGTCTGCGAGCCCATGTAGACGGTCGAGAAGGCGATGAAGCACATCACATAGATGCCGGCGAAGCTGAAGCCGATTGGCGGCCCGTCCGCGGGCGCCTTTAGCGCGAACTTCAGCTGCGAGACGATGGCGTAGAAAAAGATCAGCGCGAACACCGTAACCGCCCCGATACCGTGCTGCAGCGCCATCAGAAAGAACGCGTTGTCGATCGACTCCATGCCCGCAATCTTCGGCACCCGCGTAAGGCCCCAGCCGGTCCAGAGCTTGTCGAAAAGGAACTCCTGGTAGCGCTCGATCATGACCTTGCGGTACAGCATGGTCTGCGCCTCGCCGCTCAGCACCTGGCCGACTTCGGGCGTGATGTAGGCGTCGAGCGCCAGCTGGGCGCCGATGCCGCCGACCGCGAGAGAGACGAGCACGATCGCCAGCCACTTGCGGCGGTCCTTGAAGAGTCCAACCGCCGCCACCGCGGCGCCTGCAAAGCCGCCGATCCAGGGGCCTCGCGAGATGGTCATCAAGGCCATTAGCACCAGCACGACGGTGATCTGGCGCTGCAGGTCCAGCGGCAGACGGTTCGACCAGCCCTGGATATGTCCCATCAGCCCCGGCTGCGGCTGCTTCCACTCGCCGGTCCAGCACAGCCAGCGGTGCAGCCGGTACACCGCAATGATCATGATGCAGGCTAGGATCGGGTGCTCGAAGCTGCCCGCGGTGCGCGCCAGCCCGTAGCGCAGCGACAGCCCGCTGCCGGCGTCGGGGAACAGCGGCGACAGCAGCTTGAAGACCGGGCTGACCCAGAACTTCAGCTCAAAGGCGAACATCGGGAAGAAGATCAGGAAGATCAGCACGAAGCGGCGTGAGGTGGCCACGTCCATCGCGCGGCCATCGATCAGGTAGCGGCCCAATAGGTACGGACCGATCAGCGACGACAGCATGTAAAAAGCGTAGTTCTGCGCGTCGGAATAGCCGCGGCCCAGGAAGTCGGCCACCACGCGTACGACGACGTAGCAGACCAGCAGGAATTCCATGCGGCCGAAGTTCATCTGCCCCAAGCGCTCGCGCAGCAGCACGAAGAGGATTGGCAGGATCGCCGCCTGCATGAAGTTCGGGTCGGGCAGGCCGGGGATGTCGACCCAGAAGCCGAACGGCATGACCAGGAAGAACGGCATCCAAACGTCGAGGAACGCCGCCTGCAGCCCGCGTCGGCGGATGGCGACGATCGACATCAGCATTGCCACGAAGACGACGTAGCGGGTCATGCGGTGACAGGGCCGCGCATGGCTCGGCTTGTCGGCGCGCAAGTTTGCATAGACGTAACAGTTGGCGTAGGCAGGGATCTTATCGTGTCGCCCATGCCAAGCCTAGGTTCCTTCCTGTTTTCGCGCGGACTGCTGCCGGTCTTCGCCTCCATGCTGCTCAGCGCTTGCGGCGGCCTGCCCGTGATGCCACCAGAGCAGATCCAGGCCCTGCCCAAGGCGCTGCCTGGCTTCAAGGCCGTGCAGCGCCTAGAAGCCGCGCCGATGGCCAGCAAGGCCGATCTGGCAGCGCTGGAGGAGGCCGCAGACAGCGACTATCGCATCGGCGCCGGTGATGTGCTGCGCGTCGACGTGTTCGGCCGCCCCGAGGTCAGCGGCCGCCACGTAGTGGGGCCTGATGGCCGCATCACGCTGCCGCTGATTGGCGAGGTGCTGGTCGCCGAGGCCACGCGCGACGAGGCCGTGCAGGCGCTGAACGGCCGGCTGCGCGGCTACTTCTCGCGCCCGGTGACGACGCTGGGCGTGGAGGAATACACCTCCAACCAGATCACCGTGCTGGGCCGCGTGGAGCGCGCCGGCGTGCAGCGCTTCCCGCGACTGCCGACGCTGGCCGAGGTGCTGGCCAACGCTGGCGCGATGCCGGTGCTCGACAAGACCGCGACGCTGACGCGTACCGCGATCATGCGCGGCCGCGACCGACTGATCTGGGTCGACCTGCGGGCCATGCTCAACGGCGACCTGGCCTACAACATCCGAATGAAGAAGGGGGACATCGTCTTCATTCCGGATTCCTCCGAGACCGCGGTGTACGTGCTGGGTGCCGTCTCCAAGCCAGGCTCGTACCGGCTGACGCCGCGCATGAGCTTGCTGGACGCGCTGGCGCAGGCTGGCGGCGCTACCGAGAACGCCAGGCCCGAGCGCATCGGCGTCTACCGCGCTGGCGCGCAGCGGGTCGAGATTTTCGACCTCGCCGCGCTGATCGATCCGTCGCGCGTCATCAACCACGCGCTCGAAGACGGCGACGTCATTTACGTGCCGAGCAGCGCCATGGCCGACATTGGCTACGCGCTGCGCCAGTTGGCGCCGGCGGTTTCGGTGCTGACCTTCGGACTCGCCGTGGGTGGCGCGCAGAAATGAGCGCCGCATCGGACGCAGGCCGCGCACCGTCGACGCCAGAGCGCGCGGTGGTAGACGTGTCGGTGGTGGTCATCGGCCGCAACGAGGGTATACGACTGATGCGCTGCCTTGCCTCGACACAAGCGGCGCATTGGAACGGGTCGGCCCATGAGCTGATCTACGTCGACTCGGGCTCGCAGGACGACAGCGTCGAACAGGCGCGCGCAGGCGGAGCGACGGTGCTGGTGCTCGACGACATCTCGCCCTGCGCGGCCAAAGGCCGCAACACAGGCTGGCGCCACGCCGCCGGCCGCTTCATACTCTTTCTTGACGGCGACACCGAACTGCACCCCGACTTTGTGACGCGTGCACTGCGGGCGATCGAGGACCCACAGGTCTGCGCCGTATGGGGCCACCGCCGCGAGTCGGCGCCACAGCAGTCGGTACTGACGCGCGTGCTCGACCTCGACTGGGTGTACCCGGTCGGCCGCACGCTGTACTTCGGCGGCGACGTGCTGGTGCGCCGCGACGCGCTGGCGTCGGTGGGCGGCTTCGACCCGAGCCTGAAGGCGGGCGAGGAGCCGGAGTTGTGCGCACGGCTGCGGGCGGGGGGCTGGCAGATCGAGCATATCGACGCGCCGATGACGAGCCACGACCTGGCCATCGGCTCCCTGCGCGCCTACGTCCGCCGCGCCTGGCGCTCGGGCATCGCCTACGCGGAGGTGGCGCAGCGCATGCAACGGCTGGGCGACCCGCTGTGGCAGCGCGAGGCGGTACGCGACTTCCGCCATGGCCTACTGTTCACTGCCGCGCCGGTCCTGTTCACCGCCGCGCTGGCACTGCAGCCGCTGCTGGCGCTGGCGCTGGCCGCGGCTGCGCTGGCCCTGCTGGCGCGCACGGCCCACCGCTGCGCCTGGAAGGCGCCCGGCCGGCCGCTGCTGCAGTGGCAGTACGCGGTGCATGTGCACCTGCAGAAGCTGCCGGCGCTCTTCGGTCAGCTCGCTTGGCGGCGCGCACAACGCAGGGCCACCGAGATCGGCCTCGTCGAGTACAAGGACGACACGACGCAGCGCAGGCGAAGGACGGTTGTCACCGGCAGGGCTTGGCTCAAGCACGCCCTGACCGCCGCCCTGGTTCCCGTTGCTCGTGTCTGGCGGCGCCTGATCGTCGAGCGCTGGGCGCGGCTGTGGAGCGCGGCGCGGCTGCGCGAGGCCATCGATGGCGATCTGCACCCGTCCAACGTCGTGCTCGGCGCGGTCGAGGTGCATGGCACCGGTCGTGTCAGCTTCGGCCAGCGCGCGCTGATCTACCCCGGCGTGGTGCTGGAGACCCAGGGCGCGGGCTGCATCGAGATCGGCGACGACGTGGTGCTCTCGCGCGGTGTGCACATCGTCGCCTTCGAGCGCGTGGCGCTGGGTGATGGCGCGATGGTCGGCGAGTACACCAGTTTGCGCGACGCCAACCACTGCCGCAGCGCGGGCAGCGTGCGCCACGCCGGCCACGAGCACGCGCCGATCGATGTCGGGCGCAATGTCTGGATCGGCCGCGGCGCCACTGTGCTCAAGGGCGTCACGCTGGGCGAGGGTTGCGTCGTCGGTGCCAATGCGGTTGTCACCCGCTCTGTCTCGGCGCAGGCCGTCGTGGCCGGCGCGCCGGCGCGGGCGATCCACCCGCGGAACGCTCCCGCGGGTAAGCCGCTGGCAGAGGTGCCTGCCGCCGCCCCCCGTCGTTAGACCCTTCAACGCCTGCACGAGATCCCGATGGCCGCTGCCCCGAACCCGCGAACAATGGCTTATCTGGTCAGCGCCTACCCCGCCATCTCGCACACCTTCATCCTTCGCGAGGTGCGCCAGTTGCGCGCTTTGGGCCACCGCATCGTCACCGCCTCGATCAACCGTCCGGACCGGGCGCGCTCGGAGATGGAGGCGCACGAGCGCGCCGAGGCCCAGCGCACCTACGTCGTCAAGCAGCATGGTGCGGCCGGTGCACTGGCTGCGCTGCTGTTCTGGCTGCGGCACACGCCGCTGGCCTTGCTGGCCACGCTACGTCTCGGGCTGAGGCTGCGCTCGGGCGGCAAGCCGGGGTGGTCGGGCCTGGCCTACGCGGTCGAGGCAGCGATGGTGGCGCGCTGGATGCGCCGCGAAGGCGCGCGGCACCTGCACGTGCACTTCGGCAACGCCGGCGCGAGCGTCGGCGTACTGGTCAAGCGCCTGAGCGGCTGTCACCTGTCGTACACCATCCACGGACCGGACGAGTTTGACGAGGTGCAAGGCCAGCACCTGGCGCTCAAGATGCGCCAGGCCGACGCCGTGGTCTGCATCAGCCAGTTCGCGCGTGGCCAGCTGATGCGTATTGCCGACCCGGCGCATTGGGGGAAGTTCCACGTCTGCCGCTTGGGTGTCGAGCCCGGGCAGTTCCCTTTCGCGCTGCGGGACCCTGGGCCGCTGACGCAGCTGCTGTGCGTCGGCCGGCTGACGCCTGCCAAGGGTCAGGTGCTGCTGGTGCAGGCGCTGGCGCAGCTGCGCGACACTGGCGTGCGCTGCCACCTCACGCTGGTGGGGGCTGGGCCCGACCGAGAGCGCATCGAGGACGAGATCGCCTCGCTCCGTCTGGAGCACGACGTGACCCTGACCGGCGCGCTCACGCAGGATCAGGTGCGCGAGCGTTTCGCCCGTGCCGACGTCTTCGTGCTGCCCAGCCTGGCCGAGGGCATACCGGTGGTGCTGATGGAGGCGATGTCCTGCGGCGTGCCCTGCGTGACGACGCCGGTCAACGGCATCCCCGAACTGGTACTGCACGACCAGACCGGGCTGCTCGCGACGGCGGGCGATGTCGCCAGCCTGGCTGCGAGCCTGCGCCAGCTGATCAAGCAGCCGGCGCTGCGCCGTACGCTGGCGCTGGCGGCGCGCGACAAGGTGCGCCGCGACTTCGACCTGCAACGCAACGTCGCCGCGCTAGGCGGCATTTTTGCGGCCTTTCCCCAGGTCGCCTGAGCCGACGCGACCCCGATGGATATCTCCATCCTCATCGTCACCTACAACTCGCGCGCGCTGATCGGCCCGCTGCTGTCGCGAATGCAGTCTGAGATCAGAACGCTGGCGGCCGAAGTGGTGCTGGTGGACAACGCCTCGGTCGATGACACGGCGCAGTCGGTGCGCGACGAACACCCTTGGGTGCAGGTGATCGCCAGCGCCCGCAACCTGGGCTTCGCCGCTGGCAACAACCTTGCGGCCCGCCACGCGCGTGGCCGCCACCTGCTGCTGCTCAACCCGGACGCGCTGCCCGAGCCCGGCGCGCTGCGCCGCGGCCTAGCGCTGATGGACCGCCACCCGCAAGTGGGCCTGGCCGGCGGTGAACTGCGCGGTGCCGACGGGGCCCGGCAGCCGTCGGCGCGCATGTTCCCGACATTGCGGGACGAGTTCTTCACGCTGTCAGGGCTGGCCGCACGCCACCCCGAAAACCGCCTGCTCGGCCGCCTGGACCGCCGCTGGGCCGACCCCGACGAACCGGCGCTGGTGGATTGGATTCCCGGCGCCTTCGTCTTCATCCCGGCGGCCGTGTGGGCGCGGCTGGGTGGCTTCGACGAACGCTTCTTCATGTACTACGAAGAAGTTGACCTGTGCCGCCGCCTACGTGATGCCGGGCTGCAGGTGCACTACTGGCCCGAGCTGAAGGCCATGCACATCGGCGGCGCCTCGGCGCGCACCGTGGCCGACGCCCGCGTCTCGCGGGCGGGTTCGCAACTGGAGAGCTGGCGCATGCGCAGCGCGCTGCTGTACTACCGCAAGCAGCACGGCCTGGTCGCGGCCGCGTTGCTGCACGGCCTCGAACGCGGCTGGCACCGGCTGCGCCAGTTCAAGGCGCAGCTGCAGGGCCGTCACGCACAGGCGGCCGACTTCGCCATCCATTGCCGGCAGCTGGTGCAGGCCTGGGAAGACACCGCCGGCGGCCGCCACAGCCCGATGAGGCCCTGGTGAGCGCCGCACTGGCAAGCGCCGGGTCGGTGACCACGGTCCCGCCCGCCGCCGCGCGCCGCGGCACGCTGGGTGCGGCCGCCTGGCTGCTGGGCAGCAACCTGTCGTCACAGGCGCTGCGCCTGGCCAGCAACCTGCTGCTGACGCGCTGGCTGGCGCCCGAGGCCTTTGGCCTGGTGGCGGCTGTCAACACGCTGTACTTTGCGCTGGTCATGTTTTCGGACCTCGGTATCTGGCAGAGCATCGTGCGCAGCGAGCGCGGCAACGAAGCGCGCTTCCTCGGTACCGCCTGGTCGGTGCAGTTGCTGCGCGCGCTGCTGCTGGCCGTCGTGGTGCTGGCGATGGCCGCCGGGGTCCACGCGGCCGCAGCGGCTGGACAGTTCGCCGTCGGCACCGTCTACACCGATCCGCGCCTGCCTGGGCTGATCGCTGTGTTCGCGCTTTGCGCGCTGGTGCAGGGGGCCGAGTCGACGCGCCTGGCCAGCGCCCAGCGCCAGCTGCGCGGCCGCGAACTGGCGCGGCTGGAACTGCTGACGCACCTCGTCGCGATGGCGGTCACGCTGGCCTGCGCCTGGACCACGCGCTCGCCGGAAGCGCTGGTGGCCGGCACGCTGGCGGGCGCTCTGGCGCGCACGCTGCTCAGCCACGTCGCACTCGGCGGGCACGCCGTGCGGCCCTGCTGGGACCGCGGATCCCTGCGAGAGATCGTCGGCGTCGGCGCCTGGACCTTCGTGTCCTCGGTCATCGGCTTCGTCGCCGCGCACGGCGAGAAGCTGATCCTCGGCGGCCTGCTGGCCAGCGCCAGCTTCGGCGTGTTCTCCATCGCCTCGCTACTGCTGGCCGCGCTAGTGGGCGTCTACGGCTCGCTCAACGGGCACGTGGTGTTTGCGCGCCTGAGCCAGGCCGCACGCAGCGGGCGCCGCGAACTCGAACAGGTCTATACCCGCGTTCAGATCGTCGCCGACGGCGCACTCGGGCTGGTGGCCGGCACGTTAGCGGTGTCGGGGCACTGGATCGTGCGCGCGCTGTACGACACGCGCTACCAGGACGCCGGCTGGATGCTGCAGTGGCTGGCCCTGGGCCTGGTGGCCCTGCGGCACCAGGTGGTCGAGCAGTTGATGTTCGCGCTCGGCCGGCCGGCGCGCGTCAGCGCCAACAACGGGCTGCGCGCGCTGGCGCTGGGGCTGCTGGTGCCCGCAGGCTATGCACTGGCCGGCGAGCGTGGCGCGGTCGCTGGGGTGGTGCTGAGCCAGTTCGCCGGCTGGCCGACTTCGCTGCTCTTCAAGCGTGAGCTGGGCTTGTTGCGCTGGTCAACCGAAACGGCCTGGCTGCTCGCGCTGGCGGCGGGCCTGCTGCTGGGTGCGGCCATCGACGCCGGCCTGCAGCAGGTGCTCGGCTGAGGCACGCCGCGCAAAGTTCTCACAACGGCGACACAGTCCAGAGGCCGACCCGGCCGAAGATGAATGTCTCGCTTCCATTCACCTGACCGAGGTTCGTGTGCCCCACCTTTGCCTGACCCTCATTCCGTCCGTGCCCGTGTGGGCCGATGGCGACGCCGTCGTCCTCGACCGCAAATTCCACGACGGTCTCACGCAGTACGTAGCCGCATGGCCGGGCCGCGTGCGTTGCCTGGCCTGGCGCGGCACGACGGCGCTTTCGGGCTTCGGCGCCGTGCGTGCACGGGCCGCCGACCTGCCCTTCGACATCGAACTGCTTGACGACCACGAGGCCATCACTTCAGCGCATCTTGAACCCGCCACCGTGGTGCTGGCCGCGGCCGACGACCACCGGCAGCTGCACGTGGCGGCGCTGTGCCGCCAGCGCGGGATTCGCTGCGTCTACGTCATCGAGTACATCCCCGAGACACGCCATCAGATCAACCGCCTGGAGGCGCCGAACCCTTTCGTGCGCTGGCGCCGCGACCTCTTCCTGCTCGGCCGCGAGCGGGCGCGCCGCGCCGCCTTCGAAGCCTGCGATGGACTGCAGGCCAACGGCATACCAGCCCACGACGCCTACCAGACGCACGGCAACTGCCTGCTTTACTTTGACACGCGCATGGGCCGCAGCAGCCTCGTCGGCGACGGTGCGCTGGGTGCACGACTGGCCACGCTGCAGCAGCCACGGCCGCTGCAGCTGGCGTTCTCAGGCCGGTTGATCGCGATGAAGGGGGTTGAGCACCTGGTCGAGGTGGCCGCCCGCCTGCACGCGCGCGGCGTGGCGTGCGAGTGGACGCTCTATGGCGCCGGCGAGCTGGACTCGCAGTTGCGCGCCCGTGTTCGCAGACTCGGCTTGGCGCACATTATCCAGTTGCCCGGTGCGGTCGACTTCGACACTAAACTGATTCCCACGATCCAGTCCCGCTGCGATCTCTATGTGATGCTGCACCGGCAGAGCGATCCCTCGTGTACCTATCTGGAAACGCTGTCCTGCGGCATCCCGATCGTCGGCTACGAGAATCGGGCGCTGGGCGGGCTGCTGCGCCTGGCCCGCGTCGGCATCGGGCTGCCGATGGACGATATCGAGGCGGTGGTCGATGCGCTGGCGCGGCTGCACAGCGACCGCGACACCATCGCGCGCATGTCCCGAGCAGCGCTGGCCTTTGCGCGCGGCCACGCCTTCGAGGACACCTTCCAGCGCCGTGTCGACCACCTGATCGAGCTGGCGGCCGCGCAATGAAGATCACCTTCCTCACGCCCGCCGACAACCTGACCGGCGGCACGCGCGTCATCGCCACCTATGCGCGACTGCTGCAGCAGCGCGGCCACGCGGTGCAGGTGCTCAGCAACGCGCCGGACGTGCCGAGCCTGCGCCAGCGCTGGCAAGCGCTGCGCCGCGGCGAGGGCTGGCCGCCGCAGTCTGCGCCCATAGTGGTCGGCCACATCGCGCAGTCCGGCGTGCCGCACCGCGTGCTGGATCGGCCGCGGCCGATCACCGCGAACGACGTGCCCGACGCCGACATCGTCATCGCCACCTGGTGGGAAACCGCCGTGTGGATGCACACACTGCCGGCCGCCAAGGGCCGCCGCGTGCACCTGATCCAGGGCCACGAGGTGTGGACCGGCGGCGACGTGCGCCAGCGCGTGCACGACGCGCTGCGCCTGCCCAATCACAAGATCGCGATTTCGTCCGCGCTGGCGCGCGAGATCGAGACCGAGCTGGGCGATGTACGTCTCGGCGTGGTGCCCAACGCCGTCGACTTGGGGCTGTTCGACGCGCCCGTGCGCCGCCGCGGCGAGCCGCCCACTGTGGGCTTTATCTACGCACGCTCGCCGATCAAGGGCTCGGACCTCTGCGCCCGTGCCTGCGAGCTTGCGCGGTGCCGCATATCGGACCTGCGCGTGCTGGCTTTCGGTGTCGACGCCCCTTGCGCCGAATGGCCGTTGCCGGCCGGCGCCGAATTCATTCATCTGCCGCAGCAGCAGCGCATCCCCCTGCTCTACGCCGCTTGCGACGCCTGGCTGTTCGGCTCGCGGATGGATAGTTTCGGCCTGCCTATCCTGGAGGCGATGGCCTGCCGCACGCCGGTGGTCGGCGTGCCGATCGGCGCCGCACCCGACTTGCTGTCCGCCGGCGGCGGCGTGCTGCTGTCGAGCGCCTCGCCCGAGGCAATGGCCGAGGCGCTGGTGCAGGTATGTAGCGAGCCCGCGGAGCGCTGGGATCGGCTATCGGCACAGGCGCACGAACTCGCCCACCGCTACTCCTGGGACGATGCTACGAGCCGCTTGCTGAGCCTGCTGCAGGACGACGGCGCGCCTGCGACGCATTTGCGGGCGGCAACGACTCCGCAACTGGCCGAGCGGTTCGTGTGATGTACCCTAACGCCGCGTTCCCCGCCCGCATGGCTCACCTCGACGGCCTGCGCGGCGTGGCGATCCTGTCGGTGTTGGGTTTCCACTATTTCACCTGCTTTCAGTCCATCGTCCCCTATGGCGGCGCCTGGGCAGAGTTCCCGCTGTTTCGCTGGGGCTACCTGGGCGTGTACCTGTTCTTCGCCATCTCGGGCTTCGTGATCGCGATGACGCTCGAGCGCTGCACGGGCCTGGAAGAATTCGCCGTTCGGCGCCTCGCCCGCCTGTGGCCGACGATGCTGCTGTGCTCGTTGCTGAGCTACGCGACGCTGTCGCTGCTGCCAAGCCCCTGGCCGCCCAAGCCGGCCGACTTCCTGCCCTCGCTGAGCTTCATCGACGGGTTCGTGTGGAACAAGCTGATCCCGGGCCTGGACGCAGGCTGGATCGACGTCGCCTACTGGTCGCTGTTTGTCGAGGTGCGCTTCTATGCGCTGGCCGCTCTGCTGTGGTTCGCGTCGCCACGCCTTTTCGCGCCACTGTTCTTCGGTCTGTCGACGGCAGTGGTAGGGCTTTACGCGCTGCTGTATGTGGCCGGCCTGGGGCTGCGCGCAGAGTGGCTGCAATGGGCCTTCGCCGCCAAGTTTTTGCCCTGGTTCGTAGTCGGGGTGGCAGCCAGGCTGGTGGCGTTAGGACGCCGCCGGCTGGGTGTCATCGGGATGGGATTGGCCGCTTTGCAGACCGTCTTTTTGCTGTGCATCAATGACCCAAAGGCGCACTTAGTGGCCCTGGTGGCGGTCATGTCGCTGATGCTCGGCCCGCTGGTGTCTGCGCGCCTGTCGCAGTGGCTGGGTGCACGGTGGCTGGCCGCGGTTGGCGCTGCGTCGTACAGCCTTTACCTGTTGCACCAATATGCTGGCCTGGCGATCGTCGGTGCTCTGTCGCATGCGGCCGGGCTCAAGGGCAGCGCGGCGCTGCCGATGGCGCTGGGCGTCGCTGTCGCCTGCACGGGACTGGCCCACGCAATATACCGCCACTGGGAGTGCCCGATCAACCACCGATTGGTCCGCGGCTATGCTGGCTGGCGCCGTGGCCGGCGAGCTCGCCGCCTTGTATCTGCGGATGGCACGGCGGTTGCGAGGGCCCGACCCATGCGTTAGCGCCCCCGGTGGCCGAAGCGGGGCCACAGAGCCGAGGCAGCTTGGCCGCGCCCGGGATGAATCGGGTTGCTCGGTAGAACATCACTTGCTGCGTCGTTGCCATCGACCCCACTGCCGACTTCTTAAGCCCAAAGGCGTGCATCTACACAGTGTCAGTTGCCCAGCCTGTCTTGGCGGGGGAATGAAGGCGAGTTGCTAAGCGACCCGCATCGAGCGAATATCGGGCCGGAGCCGCGCTCATGGATTCCGTCCTCGTGACGTTTCGTCGTGAAGCACGAACATTGCTTCATGCGGCCGAACGTCGACAGTGCGATCTTCTTGGCTTGTCGTGTGGCGGTCGCGCCAGGCAGGCCTTCTAAATTTGTCGAATCAACTCGCATCCGCGTATCGTGGAATTCATGTGTTGAATCCAACAACGTGAAGCGCCTCGTCGCCCGGCGCTTCTCCCCGCAAGTCATGGAAAGCATCGGACGATGGCGGCGTCCGGAAGAAGGGGCATTACCAAGGAGATGTATTTGAAAACTTATGCCCAAGGGCTTGTGACGGTGACGAGCAATCCTCACTAGACTTTTCAGCGGACACCCACCGTAGTCAGGTAGTCGGCCAGTCGGCCAGTCGGGCTCCGGCGCCCAACGTTGCTTTTATTCTTTCCATCGAATACCTTCATGGAGAATTTTGTCAGAAATTACACTAATTAAACAGTATTGAGGCTAGGAGTGAGCTTACTTACTCCGAATGAACCGGGTCAACACCCCAGTGCTTTTTCGGGATGAATTGCTGGTACGGGCCCCAAGCCCAGTGAGTGCCAATCCTGAGTCTTCGGAATAACCCCTTCAAATGCGCGTATCTCCGAAAAAACCGGTGCCGATCCGGCTCCGATGGGAGGCTGGCCGTTATCAAAAGCGCGAACGGCCGTCACCATCATCCGCCGAAACCGTGCGACTGCCACATCCCCGCTGACCAACCATTCGCCCGCTCTATCCGTTATACAGCCCATCGACTCCCACATCGCAATGTCTTGGTTTCCCGTGCCGCGAATACCTGAAAAACTTCCTTCCTTCATTGCTTGCCTGTCTTGCAAGTGTCTGTTCTCAAGGGTGCGCAGGTTGCGGTAATTTTTGTCAACATCGATGCCCACGCGGGACCCTGAACGCGTGCGCCACACCTCTTGGTCGATGCCATGACCCGGCAATGAATCGTCGCTCCATGCGACGAAGTGAAACATCGTGTGCGTGTCATCCATCGGCGTAACGTATTGCACCAGGCTGAAACTCGCATTGGGTGGAGTTAGCAATGTGAACGGCGCTATGTAGACAGTCACCCGGGCATACTCATGCGTGTCCGCCTGTTCTATGGGGTGGCGCATGGCGACATAGCGCATGCCGTAGTCGGTAATCTGCACCTTGAGCCGCGGCGCCTTGTCCACGGAAGGGCGGTTGATCGTGAACGCTCCAGATACGCCGTGCCTTTCATTCATGACAACAGCGGCACTTCCCAGGCCGGCGGCGCTGCGCATTTCGTCCGAGTGCAGGCTGGAAGAGTGCGACGAATCGATACCACCCTCGATCACCTGTGCCCAATTCGCATCGACGATAACCTTGGAAATACTCAGCTTTACGTTGCCGCCGACCGTAAATACCGGTGGGTCGAATACCGGCTCCGACTGCGCCTCGCCCATGTAGGCCCACACCATGCCCCCTGCCTCCTTAACGGGGTACGCGCGCTGCTTGACCTCGGTCGCCACATTGGAGCCGGGTGGTTCCGAGGGCATATCGACGATCGTTCCGTTACGACTAAATTTCCACCCGTGGTACAGGCACCGTAGGCCCCCGTCTTCATTGCGCGCATACAAAAGCGATGCCCGGCGATGCGGACATGCTTCGGCGAGTATTCCAACTTGGCCCTGGGGGTCGCGAAATGCGACCAGACACTCTCCAAGAAGGCGCACGCGAATGGGTTCCCCACCGGGCTCCGGCAGCTCCTGCGACATGCAGGCCGGAATCCAATGGCGCCGCATCATGCGGCCCATCGCTGCGTTGTTTTCGATTCTGCACAGCAGCTCGTTGTCTTGTGGCGTGAGCATAGATGGCTTCTTTCATGGCCCGTGTCGGCACCGGCGGGGGATGGGCTGATCCGCTTAACAACAGCGGAACCTTAAATCGTTAATCGATTAATAATAAGTGATCAAAGCTCCATCGCCTTGGCGCGTCTGCCGATGGCCCTTGCCGATGGACGCAAGGGTGCTTGGGACTGCTCACGTTCCCCACTGAATGTGAGATTCTTAAAGATGGTCAATAGCCGATCGGCATGCCGTGTGCTGCCAGCCGGGTTTGCAGCGCGCGTCCGAATGCACGCATCACACCACCAAGCAGGTGCGCTATGCGGTCGTCTGGAAGGGAATTATTCCATTGCGGCGGGTTCGTGAAAATCTCATTGGTGGTCATGGCATTCCATTGCTCGATTAAAACCTTAAACGATATACTATTATCGTTCTTCGATCTTTCTTCAGGCGGCGCTATCGGTACGAACTTATTGTTCAGCACGCTGGCTCCCAATCCATTTCACAACTTGTTCGGACAACGATATGCCTGAGACTCTTCAACGTCGAACTGTGGTCATGGCGGGCCTGGCATCCGTCGTCGCACCAATCGCAGCGCAAAGCTACCCGAGTAGGCCTATCAAGTTCGTAGTGGGCTATGTGGCGGGCGGCGCCCCAGACATCTTTGCGCGCACTCTGGGCACGCAGTTGGCAAAAGTCTTGGGGCAAAACATTGTGGTGGAGAACCGCCTTGGCGCCGGTGGGACCATAGGCGCGGCACAAGTCTCCGGCGCTATCCCTGACGGCTACACGCTGCTGGTGGCAGAGTCCGCCCAGATAGAACTCGCGCCACTTCTGTTCAAGAAGTTGTCCTACGATCCCGTGCAGGACTTCACGCATATTGCAAGGTTGAGCGTAAGTCCGGGGTTGGGCGTCGTAGTGAGCTCCAAAAATCAGCAGTTGCGCACCATGGAAGATCTGATCCGGGAAGCAAAGGCGAATCCGGGTAAATTGAACTACGGCTCCTCAGGCATTGGTAGTACCCACCATGTGGTGATGGAGGGCCTAAAGTACTGGCTCGGCCTAGACATCGTTCATGTGCCCTACAAGGGCAGCAGCGAGTCGGTTCCGGCGGTTATGGCTGGAGACGTCCAGGTGACGCTGAGTGCCTTGCAGTCCGTCATGGAGGACGTACGCGGTGGAAAGCTAAGGCTGCTGGCAACTTCGGGTAGCAGACGGTTTCGCGGTACGCCTGACACTCCCATCATGGGCGAATTCATTAAAAACTACGAGCCCATCGTCTCCCAGTTTTCCATGTTGGGCCCACCTCGGATGCCGCCCGACGTGATTGCGCGGCTTTCCAGCGCTCTCAAGGAAGTGTTGGCGCAACCCGAAACAGTGGCGAGGATTTATTCACTCAACTATGAGCCGATGTGGTCTAACCCAGAAGACTACAAGCTGGAAGTGCAGGAGAACCTCAAGAAATACGCCCGGGCTATGCGGATTGCGGGAATACAACCAAGCTAAAGCTAGGTGACTGGGTTGGCCGACTTCGCCCTGGTCGAACGGATTGCGTCTATAGGGTAGACCGACCCTCTTTCGGGACTGGCGAGGCTGACCGAGCAATAGGGGAGGGCCCAGGGTTGGCTTCTATAGCCCCGTTTACGGGGATGTGCTTCCCGAACGATTTTGAGCAGCG
>CAISIP010000544.1 GCA_903885415.1 uncultured beta proteobacterium | reverse complement strand
TGCGGGTTCAGGCTGGTAAAGGCCTGGCGCAGCAGCTCGATCTTCAGCGGGCTGTCAGCCATGGTTTGCGCGATGACCCGGTCCAACGACTCACCGGCCTTGGGCGTGTAGGTGCGCGAGGACTTGACCACCGTGAGGGTCGGCAACGCGGAGGGCGCTGGCGCGGCTCGGGGCTTGGTCGGCGCGGCCACGGTGGCCTCGACCGCAGGCGCCGCGGCCGCAGGCATTGGCGCAGCGGCAGGGGCAGCTGCCATGACCGGACCATAGGAGCCGGTAAAAGCGGCCATTGCCAGGGCGCCCAGAAAGCGCGCACCGCGACCCGACTCTGCATTTACGGTGATATGTGTCATGCCAATTTCTCCTTCTGGTGGGGGCTATTGATGCGTTGGGCGGGCGACGTGTGCGCTCTCACCATCATTTAGTGGGGTCGGCCGACCAGGCGCGCCATTGCAGCGCGACCGAATCCGACGGGCCGGCCAGCAGTTGGAGTTCGGCATGGTGGGCGCTCACCGCCTGTACCCGGGCCAAGACGGTCTGCCCAGTGGCGCCCGGCTCCAGCACCTGGCGCGGCAGACGCTTTGCATCGGCCAGCAGCCATTCGTCGCCAACCCGCACGCCGGCCAGTGCGCCCGCGTTGATGCGTGCTTCCTGCTTGCCGGTCATGATGACTTCGGCCCGCAACGGCTCGCAGGCCAGTTGCTGCATCAACTCCTGGGCCCAGCCCTGCACTTGCGCCTCGATGAGTTCGCGGGTGACTTCCGATACCCTGGGCGCGGCCCAGCGCTGCTGTTCGGGCTGCAGCGCGATGACGGTGCTGGTCTGCATCACCGGCTTGCTCTGGTTGCGCGCGGTGATCGAGAAGTCCATCTGCACCAGCACCGGGGCCGGGTCTGCGGCTAGCCAGTAGGGTCTGAATTTTTTCAGTGGCGTGGCGGCTTCGGACGCCACTGCCGGCGATAGGCGCAGGTTAGCCTGCCACGGGATTTCGTCGGCGCTTGACGCGAGCAATACTTTTTCGTAAGAAGACCCAGCCTCGCGGGACCGCTCGGTCAGGCGCCAGACCGGTGACGCGTCGGAGGCCATTTGCCAATCGCGCAGCAGCAGTTCGCGCGCGGCTTGCACCATCGGCACCTCGTCAACCGGCCAATTTCCCTGCGTCGACACCTGTATCCCGATCTGGTGCCGAAAGGGCCTTTCGCGGCCAACCGCCGCACAGGCGCTCGCGCCCTTGGCAGCGGTGCGGGTCGCCAGATTCGGGGCGGTGCCAGCCTGGGACGCGCCGGCCAGCCAGCGCATGTCGGCGGTCGGCTTGCCCTGGGCGTCACGCGAGTAGGACAGCACCTTGACGCCGCGTACCTGCATGCCGCTTTGAAACGAGCTGCTGTCGCGCAGCACGCCTTGGGCGTCGATCCAACTGGTCGCGCGCACCTGCATGGGCCCCTCCATCGCCGCCTGCAGCAGACTATGGCGGATCGCCTCGAGCCGTTCTTCGGGCGACAGCGGTGTCTGGCCCCAGCTGGGTGCGCACAGCAATGCCAGCGCCAGAACACAGCCGGGCATGGCGACGCGGGAGCGCAGCGCGAGGTGGTTCATGATCGTTCGCGGGTGGGCTTAGTTGCTGGCGCGCGCTTGGGTCACCAGTTGACCCAAGTACAACGCACGCAGATCCTGCGCCACCGCTTTGTCCAGCGACAGGGTGGTCTCGTAGGTATCGTCGCCGGTGGGGGTGATGCTGACCAGCTTGGCGCCGTAGATCACACCTTCGACGCGGGTGCGAAAGCTGTCGTTTTGCACCATCATGTCGGCGACCGTGGTGGTTGCGTCCAGGTTCAGGCCGTAGACCTGCTCGGTGAGGGAGCGGTAGGCGTCGAGCTTGGCGGCGCGGATGGCCAGCAGCCGCTGCTGCGCCGGGTTGCGGTGGCCCTGCACGCTGACCACGGCGTAGCCGGTGGCGCTCAGCGTTTCACGCCTTTCCACCAGCGGCGCTCCAGCGGTGGCTGTGGGTGCAACGGACTGAAACGCGGACGCGCCAGTGCCCAACAGGGCCGCCGGTGACTGGCATGCGCCAAGGCTGGCCAAGACCAGCGCAAGGCCCAGCCAGCGGCTGGAGGTCATTGGGAGACCCCGGCATCGCGACGGGCAATGGTCGCCGGTTCGGCAGGGGTCGACACCTTGTCCAGCCAGGCGACGGCATCGCCCCATAGCGAGCGTCCGGAGGATTTCTTGGCCGCGGCCACTGGCGCCGTCTGGCTATAGCTCACCGCCTCTTCCCTGCCCGCTACCTGACCCAGGTAGAGCATCCGCAGGTCCTGCACCACCGCTTTGTCCAGCGACAGCGTGGTCTCGTAGGTGTCGTCGCCGGTGGGGGTGATGCTGACCAGCTTGGCGCCGTAGATCACGCCCTCGACGCGGGTGCGAAAGCTGTCGTTTTGCACCATCATGTCGGCCACCGTGGTGGTTGCGTCCAGGTTCAGGCCGTAGACCTGCTCGGTGAGCGAGCGGTAGGCGTCAAGCTTGGCGACGCGGATGGCCATCAGCCGCTGCTGCGCCGGGTTGCGGTGGCCCTGCACGCTGACCACGGCGTATCCGGTGGCGGTAAACGTCTCGCGCTTTTCGACCAGCGGCGTGGTGCGCGCGACTGGTTCGGCGGCCGTGGCCGGGGCACTCAGCAGGCCGGCGCTTAGGGCGACCGTCGCGAAGGCCAGTGTGATGGTGGTGACGCGGTGCATCGGAAATCCTTGACAAGGGTGGTTGCTAACTGTCTACCGCTGGCATCGGCACCAACTGGCCAAGCTTGAGGGTCGCTGCGGTGTGCTGTCCTGCGTCCGGTGATCGGGTCCATGCCATGCGGGCGGCTCAGGTCGACTGCAGTGCCTGCGGCGCCGCAGCCTTGCCGTCCAGCGGCGTCGCCGCCAGCTTGTACCAGCGCAGCGCTTCGCCGAAGTCCTGGGGGACGC
>CAISIP010000543.1 GCA_903885415.1 uncultured beta proteobacterium | reverse complement strand
GCGCTGGGTTCGTCGACGCCAAAAATAGGTCCGCCGCCGAAGTACACAGCCTGGACCTGCTGGTCCCGGCGCACCTCGGCCGGCGTCCCCTGCGCAATTACCTTGCCGCGGGCCATGACGACGATGCGGTCGGCAAACCCGAACACCACGTCCATGCTGTGCTCTGTAAACAGCACGGCAAGCCGGCGCTCGCTCGCCCAGGTGCGCACCAGTTCCATCAAGGCGACGCGCTCTTGTGGCGCCATTCCGGCGGTCGGTTCGTCCATCAGCATCAGGCGCGGACCACTGGCCAGGGCGATCGCCAGTTCGACCCGCTTGACATCGCCATAGGCCAGCATGCTGCACTGGCGCTCAGCCAGCGCCGTCATTCCCACCTGCTGCAGCAACTGCATCGCCTGCGGGCGCTTGTAGCCGGCTGCGGGTTGCCATAGCGAGAACAATTTACGGTCGGCTGCAAGCAAAGCGAGTTGCACATTTTCAATCACGCTGAGCGAACCGAAGGTTTCAGCGACCTGAAAGCTGCGGCCAACGCCAAGACGAAAGATATCCCGTGGCGTTTTTCCGCTCAGGTTGTCATGGCCGAGACGGATAGAGCCGGAATCGGCGCGCAGTTGGCCGTTAAGCAGGTTGAACACCGTGCTCTTGCCAGCGCCGTTGGGCCCGATCAGTGCCAGCATTTCGCCCGCATCGATATCGAAGCCCACCTCGTCTACCGCCCGGTTGGCACCAAAGGACTTACACAAACCGGTCACGTGCAGCAGACTCATCGGCGACCTCTTAGCATGCCCATTGCTTGCGCCGAAAAGCCGGCGATCCCCTGTGGAAAAGCCAGTACCAGCAACAGCATGATGGCGCCCAGACAGGCGCGCCAATAGCCGGTATTGCGCGCAACGCTGTCTTGCAGCCAGCCGAAGCTAAAAGCCCCCACCAGCGGACCTGTCAGCGTGTGGACACCCCCAAGCAGCACCATCACCAGTGCATCGACCGAGCGGCCCATACCCAGGCTGTCGGGCCCAATGCTCCCTTTGGAAAAAGCGAACAGCACACCGGCTAGGCCTGCGAAAAAGGCGGCGATCACGAAGGCGAGCCACTGCACCCGCTCGACGTCGATGCCGCTGGCCTCGGCGCGCATGGGGGCATCACGCGCGCCGCGCATCGCGTAGCCGAACGGTGCAAAAATAATCCGGCGCAGCGCCAGAACGGAGCACACGACCAGCGCCAGCGTGAGCAGGTAGTAGGCCTGTCTGCCCGCCAGCCATGGCGCCGGCCAGACGCCATTGAGCCCGTTGCTGCCGCCGGTGAAAAAGTCCCACTGGTACACCACCGACCATAGCAATTGGGAAAATGCAAGCGTCAGCATGGCAAAGTAGACACCCGCCAGTCGCACGCAAAACCAGCCGGTCAGCGCGGCTGTAGCGGCCGCGACCAGGGGTCCGCCCAGCAAGGTGGCCTCCATCGGCCAATGCGCCGAGCGCAGCAGCAACGCACCGGCGTACGCGCCCACACCGAAGTAGGCGGCATGGCCGAAGGAGTGCATTCCAGCCGGGCCCATGATGAAGTGCAGGCTCGCGGCCAGTAGGGCCGCAGTCAGCAAGTCGATCACGAGTACGCCGAGGTAAGGCTGCTGCTCCAGGATGCCGGCCATGCTGGCGAGCGCCGCTAGGATGGCCAGCGCGGCGCTGGACTGCCGCGGTGACGCCCGCTGCAGCAGCGGCTCCGGCGAGTGCGCGCCGCGGACCGTGGGCTGCGCGCGTCCCATCAGGCCCCATGGCCGCAGCACCAGTACCAGCGCCATCACCGCGAACTCGAGCACCAAGGTGAGACTTGAAAACGCCAGGTCAAGGCCCAGGAGTTGTACTGTGCCCAGGGCGATGCATAGCGCCTTAAGTTGCCCGATCAGCACGGCCGCCAAGTAGGCGCCGGGAAGGGAGCCGAGACCGCCGACCACCACCACGACGAATGCGTCGGCAATCACCTGGGTGTCCATGGCCAGGCTCGCAGCTTCGCGCGGCAACTGCAGGGCACCGCCCAGGCCGGCGAGCATCGACCCGAAGGCGAACACGCCGGTGAATAGCCAGGCTTGGTTGACTCCCAACGCCGCGAGCATCTCTCGATCCAGCGATGCGGCGCGCACCAGGGTCCCCCATCGCGTGCGATGCAGTAACAACCACATCAGCCCCAGTACCAGCGGACCGGCGGCTATTAGGAAAAGGTCGTAGGACGGGAATGCGCGCGCGCCAATAGACACCGCTCCTGCCAAGCCTGGCGCGCGCGGGCCTAGGAGGTCCTCGGGTCCCCACAGCCACAGGGCGGCATCTTTGAAGACGAGCACCAGCGCGAAGGTGGCCAGCAACTGAAACAGTTCGGGTGCCTTGTAAATGCGCCGCAAAATCGCCAATTCGACTACCGCTCCCAGCAACCCTACCAGCGCCGCCGCCAGCATCACCGAAGGCCAGAATCCGATAGCAGGACCGAAGCCCTGCACCAGCGCGTAAGCGGTGTAAAGGCCCAGCATGTAGAAGGAGCCGTGGGCGAAATTGACGATGCGGGTGACACCGAATACCAGCGATAGCCCTGCGGCGACCAAGAACAGCGACGACGCCCCGGCCATCCCGTTGAGCAGTTGAACGAGCAAAGCAGACAGGTCCATGGTTGCAACGCGCTGCCTAGCGCGACGGGGAAGCCGTCCGCGGCGTCGGTATGTGCATGCGCGCGCAGTCGGCCAGCGTTGCTCAGTCCGCCGGGCGCAGCCGTCGGACTTCCTGGTCGCTGGGCTGGTAGGCGGCGCCGTCGAGGTAGCGGTAATCGACCATGACGCCCTGTCCGTCTTTCCGGTGGGTTCTGCCGACGAAGGCGCCCATGGTCGACTGGTGGTCGAGTGCGCGGTAGCTTATTAGGCCAAAGGGTGTCTGCACCTGGAGCCCGCGAAAAGCGCTAATCAGTTTTTCGGTGTCTGCGCCGCCGGCTTTTTTCATGCCTTCTGCCAGCGACTTAATGGTGCTGTAACCGACCACCGACCCGAGCCGCGGGTAGTCCTTGTATTTCGCCTGATACGCCTGTAGGAAGGCCTTGTGCTCGGTGGTCTGGATGCCATACCAGGGATAGCCCGTCACAACCCACCCATTGGGCGTCTCCTCCTTTAACGGATCAAGGTACTCCGGTTCGCCGGTGAGCAGGCTAACCACTTCACGTCCCTCGAACAGTCTGCGCGTGTTTCCCTCACGGACGAACTTCGCCAAGTCGGCGCCGAACAGCACATTGAAGATCGCGTCGGGCCGTGCGTCGGCCAGCGCCTGTGTCACGCTGCCAGCGTCAACCCGGCCCAGCGGCGTTGCCTGCTCAGCGACGAACTCGACATCGGGTTGCGCCGATTTCATCAGTTGTTTGAAGGTCAGCGCAGCGGATTGACCGTATTCGTAGTTGGGGTAGACGATAGCCCAGCGCTTTTTCTTGAGCTTCACCGCCTCGGGTACCAGCATCGCCGCCTGCATATAGGTCGACGCGCGCAAGCGGAAGGTGTAGCGATTGCCGTTTTCCCAGACTATCTTGTCGGTGAGCGGTTCGCTGGCCAGAAAGAACACCTTCTTTTGCCGCGCGAAATCACCCAGCGCCAGACCAATGTGCGACAGAAAGGAGCCGGCCAGCACGTCGACGCGCTCGCGTGACAGCAGTTCTTCGGCCGCGCGGACCGCGTCGCCCGGATTGGCGTTGTCGTCGCGTGTGATGAGCGCGATTTTTCGGCCGTTGATGCCACCGGCGGCATTGACCTCGTCGACGGCAAGCTCCATGCCCTTTTTGTAGGGTTCCAGAAAAGCGGCTTGCGCCTTGTAGCTGTTGATCTCGCCAATGCGGATCGGTTCCTGCGCCATGGCGGGCATGGCAAAGGCGCAGACCACAAGCGCCAGACTTGCGGATGCGAACCGTTTTACGATTTTCATATATTTCTCCGTGCTGCAAGCGCAACACTTCTGCGACGAGTCTACCGCTATCGCTATCGCGACCACACGCCCAGCGTCGCAGTCGCCTGGCAGCAGCGCGCTAACGGCTGTGCAGGCCGTCGCAGCCCAATTGCCAAGGTGTTTTCTGCCAGGCCAGTACTTCTTCGCGCAGCAAGTGCGTCGATTGGGGGTAGGCGTCGCTCCATCCTTCGGGCCATCGCAGGGTGAAGCCGCGCCCGCCCGCATCGCGCGACAGCTGTAAGCCAGCACCATCCGGATCGCGCCGGGCATGACACAGGATGACAGCCAGCCGTAGCGCGAGCAGTTGCCGCACCAGGGTGTCGTCGTCGAAGTCGGTGTCGAGTTTGCGCAGCTTGCCGCGGTGGCCCAGCACCAGCAGGCTGAGTCGGTGCAGCTCCGCCTGCGAAAATCCCAGCATGTCGGCGTTGTCCAGTATGTAGGCGCCATGCTTGTGCGAATCGCTGTGCGATATCTGCGCCCCGATCTCGTGCAACTGCGCCGCCCATTGCAGCTTGCGGGCGCTGCGACGGCGCTCGTTGTCTTCGGGGCCGCTGGAAGCCACTTGGTCGAACAGCGAAACCGCCACCTGGCCCACGCGCCGTCCATGTGCTGGGTTGGCGTCGAACTTGGCTGCGAGTCGGTTCACGGAAGCCTGCTGCAGGTCGGTCTCGGAGCCCTGGTCGCCCAGCAATTCGCACAGCACGCCGTGGCGCAGGCCGCCGTCGGCCATCTGCATTTCCCCGATCTCCAGCAGCTCGAACAAGGCGCGCAGGACGCTCAGGCCCCCGCCGATAATGGGTCGTCGATCGTCGCGCAGTCCGAGTAGTTGCAGCCGATCCGCGCTGCGTGCTTCCAAAAGCTGGCTCAGTAACCAGTCCAATCCGGCCTGGCTGACCCATCCTTGTGGCCAGCCGCCGGCGTGCAGCATATCGCCCACTGCGCCGATCGTCCCGGCGGAGCCGTATGCCATATCCCAGCTGTCGCGACGGTAGGCGCTGAGCGATTCGTCGAGCACCGCCTTGGCGGCGACCTCTGCCAACTGGAAAGCGCTCTTGGTGAACTGCCCGTCCGGGAAGTAGCGCGATGACCAGGTGATGCTGCCGACCCGGTAGGACTCCATCGTCGCCGCCGACGTCCCTTGTCCGATGATCAACTCGGTAGATCGCCCTCCGATGTCTGCCACCAAGCGGCGCTCGCCCGACTGCGGGAGCATTTTGGAGACACCCCGGTAAATCAGTCGCGCTTCCTCACGGCCGGATATGACATCGATGCTGAATCCCAGGATCTCTTGCGCGCGCAGCAGAAATTGCGCGCTGTTTCGAGCCTCTCGTAGGGTCTGGGTGGCGACAGCACGCACTCGGGTTTTGTCGAAGCCGGCCAATCGTTCACCGAAGCGTGCCAGGCAGTCCCAACCCCGCTGCATCGCCTGCGGCTTCAGGTTGCGCTCGGTGTCCAGACCTGCTCCCTGGCGCACGGCTTCCTTGAGGTATTCGGTTCTTTCAAACTGGCCGTGATCGAGCCGGACGATTTCCAGCCGGAAGCTGTTGGACCCCAGGTCCACTGCGGCAAGCCGCGTTCCATGAAGCATTGGTTTCCAATGGGCTGTGCGCCCGCCTTCGCATTGGCGCAGTCGGCGTTAAAGGGAGCCCTTGCGGGGCAGGCGGGTCAGTATATTTCAGGCACCAGGATATCGGGGCGCACCGGCTGGCGGAAATAGTCCTCGTGGCGTACGCGAGGGGGCAATTCGACCGCCTGGTGCTCGACGTCGGTGTAAGGGATCTGTTCCAAGAGATGGTGGATGCAGTTGAGCCGGGCCCTTCTCTTGTCCACCGCCTGCACCACCCACCATGGCGCCTCGTCAATATGGGTTCTTTCCATCATTACTTCCTTGGCCTTGGTGTAGGCCTCCCAGCGTCGGCGCGACTCCAGGTCCATCGGGCTGAGCTTCCATTGCTTGAGCGGGTCATGGATACGGCCTAGAAACCGGACATGCTGCTCTTCGTCCGAGATCGAAAACCAGTACTTGATCAGTTGAATCCCGGAGCGCACCAGCATGCGCTCGAACTCCGGAACGCTCCGGAAGAACTCTTCGTACTGGTCGTCGCTGCAAAAGCCCATTACCCGCTCGACGCCGGCGCGGTTGTACCAGCTGCGGTCGAACAGCACCATCTCGCCTGCCCCGGGAAGGTGCGCCACGTAGCGTTGGAAATACCACTGCGTTCGCTCCCGGTCGTTGGGCGCGGGAAGGGCTGCCACGCGGCAGACCCGGGGATTGAGCCGCTGGGTGATGCGCTTGATGACGCCCCCTTTGCCTGCTGCGTCGCGGCCTTCAAACAAAATCACCAGCTTGTGACCGGTCTGGACCACCCAGTCCTGCAGCTTCACCAGTTCACCCTGCATTCGAAACAGCTCTTGAAAGTAGCGGCGTCGACTGGCTCTATATGCTGCTGAGGCGGTGTCGACTCCACTGCCCTCGAATTCTTCGATGTTCCGGTCTTCCAGCTCCAGTTCGAACTCTTCGTCATAGCTGTCTGCAAGCTCGCGCCGGATGCGCTGGACCCACTCGTCGTCGTCGACTTTCATTTCAGCCTCCTGCCGTAGCCCATTGCGCCAATGCCAAGCCTGCCGCAGCGCACAGCGATACGCAAAGCGCGGACGCGAGTGCGTAGCCCATTGGCCGATCGACTTTGGTAATTCTACGCACCGCCAATTTCCATAAGAGTGGGAGCTTAGTCCGGCGCGATGACAGTTTGATGACGGTCCGATGTCGCCGCTGCGCCGGCACCGATTCGCCCCGACATAGCGCGCTGCCAAGCAGGGGTCATTTTTGAGCGGCCGATTGGCTCGGGCCTGCCGGTCTTTGCAGGGACTTCTCGCCGGCATCGACCCAGGTCGTCATCCCTTTGACGCAATGCGAAGCTATGGTCAAGCCATTTTTGAAAGGGCTACCCCGCGCGATGATGAGCCCCACAACTCGCCACAGATCAGGAGATAGGCTACCCCCAGGCTTTCACTGGTTGATCGCTGCTCAGTTCAGTTCAGCGCTCGCAGATAACGCGTTGCTGATCATCGCCATCGCCTTGCTGCAACTGCAGGGCTACCCCGGTTGGTGGGCTCCGATGCTGAAATTTGCCTTCACCGTGTCCTACGTGGTTCTGGCGCCGTTTGTGGGTCCACTGGCCGATGCCTTTCCCAAGGCGCGGCTGATGGCATGGATGAACGGCCTGAAGGTGCTCGGGGTACTGGGGATGCTGCTGGGACTGCACCCGGTAGCGGCTTTCGGCATCATTGGTCTTGGCGCCGCTGCGTATGCCCCGGCCAAGTACGGGCTGGTCACCGAATTGGTGCCCGCGCATCGGCTGGTCATGGCCAACGGATGGATCGAAGTGTCGATAGTCTGTGCGGCCCTGCTCGGAACGGCGCTCGGTGGCGGCCTCGTCTGCGCCTGGTGGCTGGATACGGCATGGGTGGCGCAGGCCGAGTCGGATTTGGTTGCTCTGGGTTTGGGGTCGGCGCAGCAGTTGGCGCCTTCCCTGGTCGCGCTGCTGTGGGTCTATGCCCTCGCCGGTCTGCTGAATCTGGGAGTCGCCGACAGCGGTGCTCGCTACCCGGCGGTTCAACTTTGCTGGCGATCGCTGGTCAAGGATTTCTGGTTGTCCAATGGGCGTCTTTGGAGCGATCCATTGGGCGGCCGGCTGTCGCTTTCGGTGACGACCCTGTTTTGGGGCGTTGGCGCCACGCTGCAGTTTGCGGTGCTGCGATGGGCCACCGAGCAGATGGGACTGCCGCTGGATAAGGCCGCGCAGTTACAGGTGGCGGTGGCCTTGGGCGTCGTCGGCGGCGCCGTGGCTGCGGCCAACATGGTTCACTTGCGCGCAGCGCACCGGGTGTTGCCAGCCGGCGTACTGCTCGGTGCGCTGATCGCGACGGTGGGATGGTCGCAGGGGCTGTGGCTGGCGGTCGCGATGCTGGCGGCGGTTGGAGCGACCGCCGGCTTTCTGGTGGTTCCGCTCAACGCCTTGTTGCAACACCGTGGCTCCGCGCTGCTGAGTGCCGGCAGGTCGATCGCCGTGCAGGGATTTAACGAGAACCTCAGCATTTTGCTGATGCTGGCTATCTACACCGGACTCATTGCCCTTGACCTTCCCGTCGCCGTGATGATGAGCGGGCTCGGGCTGGCGATCGCGGCCTTTATGGCCCGAATGGTGGTGCAACAGCGTCGTCCATCCTAGCTGCCGCACCGGGCGCCGTCGCCAAAAAATGGCATCGCCGCCGCCGCGCACTGCAGCGGGTGAGCGGCCATCAGCGTCCGATGGCGAAGTACTCCAGCGCCTGTGCGCGCACCAGCTTGGGGTCGTACAGGTTGCGGCCGTCGAACACCAGGGGCGACTTCAGCTTCTTGCGGATCATTTCCAGGT
>CAISIP010000542.1 GCA_903885415.1 uncultured beta proteobacterium | reverse complement strand
TTGCGCACGGTCTGGCCAGCACTGATGGGCCCGGTGATCATCGTTGGGGGCATACTCTCGGGCGTGTTCACGGCCACCGAGGCCGGCGCGGTGGCCTGTCTGTACGCGCTGCTGTTAGGGATGTTCTACTACCGCAAGATTAGGTTGGCTGATCTGCCAGCGATTCTGATTGAGTCGGCGGTAATGACGACGATGGTGTCGGGTGTGATTGCTGTCGCTGGCGCTTCAGGTTGGTTACTGGCTTACCTCGAATTCAATGCCGGCGCGGTGACCTTCGTGACATCGTTTTCGCAGGATCCCACCGTGGTGCTGCTTATCGTTGCTGTGGTGATGATCGTGTTAGGAACCTTTGTCGACTCGCTCGCAGTGCTCCTGATCTTCGCACCGGTGGCGATCCAGATTAGCAAGACCTACGGAATTGATCCGATCCAGATGGGATTGGTCATGGTGATGTGCAACCAGATCGGGGCCGTTTCACCGCCTACTGCGCCACTGCTTTTCGTTACGACGAGCATCGCACAGACCACCTTTTCGGAAGTCAATCGCCATGTCTGGTGGTTCATGTTGGCCGAGACGCTGGTATTGTTGCTGGTGATTTTTATACCCGGTCTGGCGTCCTGGATTCCGCGTTACTTTCTGGGCTAAGCCGGTGAGCACCATTGCCGATGTCGCTGCCCGGGCGAGCGTCTCCGTTAGCACCGTCTCCAATGTGCTTAACGGCCGGGTAGAACGCATGGGCGCTGAAACACTGGCCCGGGTGCATCAAGCAATCTCTGCGCTGGATTACCGACCCAATCGGGCTGCCCAACAGCTCAAGACCGGTCGCACGCCAATGCTTGGTCTTCTCGTTCCCAGCATCGCCAATCCGATGTATGGATATATCGCGCGCGAGATCGAGACCTCGGCGCAGGAGCGCCACGGTCATCGGGTGGTACTGGGAAACACCTACCGCAACAAGGATAAGGAGACCGGATTCTTCGAAGACTTGGTGGCGCACCAGATTCGGGGCGTGATCGTCATTTCGTCGCTGGTAGACGAGCGGCACTTCGAGTCTGCCGTTCGTCGTGGCTTGGTGATGGTCAGCTATGACCGGCGCGCCACCCCGGGCAGTGCCACCGCCATAGACCATGTCTCGGTCGATAACTTCGAGGCAGCCCGGATGGCAACGGCGCATCTGGTGGCATATGGCCACAGGAGTCTGGGATTTGTCACTGCGTCGGGTAGGACGATGAGCCGTGACGAGAAGATGCGGGGGTTTTTTGCCGCGGCAGAGCAGGCGGGCCTTCGCGCGTCGGCGCACATCATCGACGGGAGCGCTCAGTCGCAGTTCGGCGACTCGGAAATGGCCGAGGTTGGCATGCAGCTCGCTGCCCGAATCGCGGCCGATCGCACGCGTCCGACAGGCGTCGTCGCGCTCAATGACCTTCTGGCGTTCGGACTGCTGGCCGGCTTTAGGGAGGCCGGCCTTTCCGTTCCTGAGGACATTTCGATTGTGGGAATTGACGGCTTGTTTCTGTCCGCTTTGACCAACCCACCGCTGAGTACCATTCGTCTGCCGGTGCCGCAGATGGCGAGAACGATCGTAGAACGGGTCATTGGCCGCATGGCGGATCCAGCCATCAAGCCATCCGAATTCCTGTTTACGCCGAGCCTGATCGAGCGCGCGTCGGTGGCACGGCCGTCCAAATCGGCAAGGCTCCGCGCATGAGTGTTTTCAAAATTATTGAG
>CAISIP010000541.1 GCA_903885415.1 uncultured beta proteobacterium | reverse complement strand
GAGCCTGCCCTGCGCCGGGTCGACCCGTCGGCGCAGCCGATCATGCAAATGGCGTTGTCGTCGACCCGACTGCCCCATGCCGCAATTTCACGGATCGCCGAAGACGAACTGTCCAACCGCTTTCGCGCCATCGAGGGTGTCGCGGTGGTCAACGTGACCGGCGCGTTGCGCCGCGAACTCAGCGTGCTGCTGCGCTCGGAGAAGCTGCGCGAGTACAACATGGCGGTGTCCGATGTGGTCGCAGCGCTGCGTAGCCAGAACACCACCGCGCCGGTGGGCCGGGTGATCGGTCCCCTGCAGGAACAAAGCATCCGGCTGGTCGGGCGGATCGAATCGCCCGCCGAGTTCGGGCAGATCGTCGTGCGCCGGCGCGGTAACGAAGTGGTCCGGCTGGAGCAGATCGCCACCATTGCGGACGGCTTTGGCGAACTCTCGGGCTACAGCATTCGAAGCGGCAACCCGAATGTCGGCATCACGGTGACGCGCGCGCGTGAAGCCAGCGCCGTCAGCGTCGCCAACAGGGTCCGCGAACTGGTCGCCGAACTCAACAAGAGCCTGCCCGAGGGAACCCGCATCGACGTCACCCGCGACGGCGGCGAAGACGCGCAGGACAACCTGGACAACGTCATCGAGTCATTGGGATTTGGCGCGCTGCTGACGATCCTGGTGGTCTATGTATTTCTCAACTCCTGGCGCTCGACACTGATCACGGCGCTGAGTCTGCCGACATCGGTGATCGCCGCCTTCATCGCGGTCTGGCTGTGCGGCTTTACGCTGAACTTCATGACGCTGCTGGGCCTGTCGCTGGCCATCGGCGTGCTGATCGACGACGCCATCGTCGTGCGGGAGAACATCGTGCGCCACATGGCGATGGGCTCGGACCGCATCAGCGCCGCGCGCGAAGGCACCAGCGAAATCGGCCTGGCCGTCACCGCCACCACCTTCTCCATCATTGCCGTCTTCATACCGGTGGCCTTCATGGGTGGCGGCGCGGGCGAATGGTTCCGGCCCTTTGCGCTGACGGTGGCCAGCTCGGTACTGGTCAGCCTGTTCATCTCCTTTTCGCTCGATCCGATGCTGTCTGCTTACTGGGGCGACCCGGTCGGGGCGCAGCAGGTCCGGCAAACCGGGCTCGGCGCATGGCTATCGCGCTTCAACGCCTGGTTCGACCACCAGGCCGACCGCTACGGCCGGGTCATCGTATGGGCCCTGCACCACCGCCGCTCGATGGCGGCGATCGCGGTGCTGAGCCTGGGCGCTGCGGTGGCGCTGCACAGCAAGTTCGGCGGATCGAGCTTTATGCCCACCTCGGACGACGGCAGCATCGCGATTGAGGTGCGCACGCCGTCGAGCGCAAGCCTGCAGTACGCGCGGCTCAAGGTCGAGGCGGCGGCCACGCTGGCGCGCGCACTACCGGAGACCCTAGCCACCAACAGCAGCGTCAACGCAGCGGGCGGCAGGATCTACGTCGACATCGGCAAGAGCAGCAAGCGCAAGCGCTCGGCGACCGAAGTGGCCATCGAACTGCGGCGCGCGCTGGCGCAGCTGGTGGGTGCCGAGTATGTGGTCATCGACGACCTGAACAACGGCGTTCGCAAGCCGGTACAGATCCAGTTCTCGGGCGCCGACGCGCGCCAGTTGCTGGCCCTTGCCAACGCCTTCATGGCGCGGCTGCGCAATGTGCCGGGCGCGGTCGACGTCGGCCTGTCCGAGCAGGAGCCCAAAGACGAATTGCAGATCGAACTCGACCGTGGGCTGGCCAGTGCGCTGGGTATCTCGATGGCCGACGCGGCGCAGTCGCTGCGCGTGGCCTTCGCCGGCGTCGAGGTGGGAGACTGGGTGGACCCAACCGGCGAGGCGCGCGACGTATCGCTGCGCCTGCATCCCGACGATCGGGTCAGCGCGCAGAACATCGAGCACCTGCCAGTGGCCGTGGGCGGCAATGCGGCGATGGTGCCGCTGGGACAGATCGCAAGCATCACCATGGGCAAGGGACCGGCGCAGATACAGCACACCGATGGCAAGCGGATGATGGCCGTTTCGGCGAATGTGCAGGGCCGCTCGGCCGGCGAGGTCACCGAAGACGCGCTGGCGCTGGCGCGCACGATGAATTTTCCCGCCGGTTACGCGCTCGAACTCGGCGGCTCGGCGCGTGACCAGAAGGAACTGTTTGCGGAAATGACGACCGCCCTGGTGATGGGCGTGGGTCTGATGTACCTGATTTTGGTGATGCAGTTCGGCTCCTTCACCGCGCCGCTGGCCGTGATGCTGTCGCTGCCGCTGAGCCTGATCGGCGTGGTGATCGCGCTGCTGGCGACGGCCGGCACGTTGAACCTGATGAGTTTCATCGGCATCATCATGCTGATGGGGCTGGTGGCGAAAAACGCGATCCTACTGCTGGATTGCGCCCGCCGACGCGAGGCCGAGGGTTTCTCGCGCGAGGACGCGCTGATGCAGGCCGGGCGCCTGCGTCTGCGGCCCATCCTGATGACCACCATGGCGCTGATCGCCGGCATGCTGCCGGTGGCCATCGGCCACGGCGACGGCAGCGAGTTTTACCGGCCGCTGGCGGTGTCCATCATCGGAGGCACCATCACCTCGACGCTGCTGACCCTGCTGGTGGTGCCGACCTTCTACGACAGCATAGAAAGCAGCCGCGACCGCGCGATGGCGAAGTACCGGATGCGCGCCGCGCAGCGCAGCGCGCTGGGCGCATTCCTGCTGACGCTGGCCGAAGCCCTGCTCACCCTGCTGATGCTGCGCTGGGTCTACCGGGCAGCGACAGGCCGGCTGCACTGAGAACTGGCCAGCAAATCGGCGGCTGGATCGCACTCCCCTGTGATGCATAGAAGCAACACACGACGACTGCTTGATGCCGCCTAAAAAATGTCTTCCGGCTCCGAAACAGCCCGATCGTCAGCTTACTAAATAGATATAAATTCTTTTAGTTTCAACGGGTTACGACAATATAGTAATGTTTAGCATTGATTTATAAGTTGGCTGACCCAGTCCGCATAGATTTCGACTTAGGGAAAACTCGCTCCAACTTATTGCGTCCACGCATGAAAATTCCAGAACGGCATTGACCGGAGCGGCTGACGAGCGCCGACCGGAACGCGGCGGACCCTATCAGGACACGTATCGCGCCAACGAGCCGGTCAGGTCTGGAGCATCTTTCAACATCAAGGGAGGGAATTTCGATATGGCAAAAAGCAAGCAGGCATTCAGGAGCACGGTGATCGCTCGGGCTCT
>CAISIP010000540.1 GCA_903885415.1 uncultured beta proteobacterium | reverse complement strand
GCAGCGGTCGGCGCAGGCGCCCGAATTTGCCACCGTTGCGGAGACCTTGCCCGGCTACGAGATAGTGACCTGGTGGGGCTTACTGGCGCCGGCCAGGACGCCGACCGCGATTGTGGAAAAACTGTTTCGCGAAGTCACCAAGGCGCTTGAGCTTCCCGACGTGAGCGCCAAACTGGCTGACATGGGAGTCGCGGTCGATGCGCGCGGCCCGGCGGCCTTTGCATCTCTGACCCGAAGCGAACTGGGGAAATGGTCGGAGCTGATTCGATCGCTGGGGGTCAAGGCCGAGTAGCCGTCGGGCCTAGCGGCTCAGAAACAACGCGTTCCAGAGTTTTTCCCACTTCGGGTTGTCGTCGACTTCGACCCCAGGATCCATCATCACCGACTCGAAGTTGCCAAGGCTGGTCTTCACTTTCTGGCTTGCAGGGGGCCGACCCAGTGCGTTGAAAAGCTCCTGCCCCTGCGGCGAGAGCACGAAGTCGGCAAACAGAAGGGCCGCGTGCGGGTGCGGCGCGTTCTTGGCAAGGCCAATTCCCAGCGGCTGCGCGATCACAGGCTCTATCGGGGCCCAGTCTATCGGTGCGCCACTGCGCTTGCCCGAAATGGCGCCACTGCTGTACACGGTGAGCCCGACCGGAACCTCCCCCGCCACAACAAGCTGGGTGAGCAGCGTGTGGCCGGCGCGTACATCGGGCTTCATATCGGCCAGTTGCTGGATGAATTTCATCCCCCTTTCCTGACCCCACAGCTTGACAATGCCGGCCAACCATACCGTGTCGCCAGACTCAATGGCGAGCTTTCCCTTCCACTTGGGATCCAGGAAGCCCTCGATGGTTCTGGGCAACTCCTCCCTGCGCACCAACCGGGTGTTGTAGGCGACCCCAAGGTAGGAAAGGCGGTCGGGCATCCAGGCCCGGTGGGCGGGTATGGCCGACGGGATCAGATCCACCAGATGCGGGCTGTGAAATTCGGCAAATATCTTCTCGCGGCCAATGCGCTCGAGGTCGGTGCCGATGGTTTCCACCGCATCGACCACAAAGCGCCGGCCACGCGCTTCGGTGATGGTGCGCTGGGTGACCTTCTCACTGTTGGACCGCCACAGGTCCACCTTGACACCGTACTTTTTTTCGAAGGCCTGCGTCAGCGGACCCGACTCGGGCGGTGCCAGCGAGGTATACAGGACCAACGAGCCTTCGCGTCGCGCAGCCTCCAGTAACCGCTGCTCGCGGTCGGCGCCTCGGTACATAAAGAGCCGCTCGTTATCCGACGCAGCCGATTGCGCATAGGCCGGCAAGACGGGCCGCATCGCCCACAGCGCAAGCAGGGTAATCAACCTTCTTTTGCGTGAGCGCATCGGCAAACTCATTGGCAACATGGGCATGAAAAGGAGTTTACGCCAATGACCCTGACGCGCGCGGTCACGGCGCCCATGCTGCGGCCAGCGTCGGTAACCCGATCGGCCATGTCAAATAGGGATGCCCTTGTTGGTCGAAAAAGCGTCGAGTTCGCTTCGGCACAGCATGTCGGTGGCCTGACTAATTTCAATGAGCGTTCAAGATGAACTTAATTATGGGAAACTCTGGGATTCAATATTCCCGGAGTGCTATCCATGGCAAGACCACGTCGAGTTGATATGGAGTTGGTGACACAGGCCCAAGTCGTGGCAG
>CAISIP010000539.1 GCA_903885415.1 uncultured beta proteobacterium | reverse complement strand
GTGCGATGCAGTGACCGCGACGACCAGATATTCGTCGATCTGGTGGTGGCGCATGGCGCCTGTCTGCTGAGCAAGGACCAGGCGCTGCTGCGCCTGCGCCGAAACTTGTCAGCCGCCGGTGCCAGCGTTCGTGCTGAACACGGCTGAAGCTGTCCGCGACCGGCGCTCGCGTGCACCCGCCGCGCACCCGCAAAGGCGCGTCGACGAAGCCCTATGTGCTCTGAAGTTGGAAGCTCTGAGCGCTCGACAGCGGCCAGGTGTCGCGGTAGATCAGCGGCAGTTCGCCCAGGTCTTCCTGCAACAGCGAGCCGTCGGGTATCTGGGGCAGTATCGAGCGCGCCAGCGACATGACCCGATGATCGGCGGACCGGCGGATGATGTGGTTCGCGGTGATCGCGCCAGGGTGCGTCAGCCCGGCCGCCTGCACGATCTCCTTGAGCGCGTGCAGGGTCATGCGGTGGAAATTGGCAACGCGCAGCTGCTTGTCCGACACGATCAGCGACTTCTGGCGCAGCGGATCCTGCGTCGCCACACCGGTCGGGCAGTTGCCGGTGTGGCAGGTCTGGGCCTGCAGGCAGCCCACCGCGAACATGAAGCCGCGCGCGCTGTTGCACCAGTCTGCTCCTAGCGCCATCATGCGCGCAATGTCGAATGCGCTGACCACCTTGCCGGCGCAGCCGATGCGGATGCGATCGCGCAGTCCGGCACCGCGCAATGTGTTGTGGACCAGCATCAGGCCTTCCTGCAAGGGCGACCCCACATGGTCGGTGAATTCCAGCGGCGCAGCGCCGGTGCCCCCTTCGGCGCCGTCGACGACGATGAAGTCCGGCGTGACGCCGGTAGCCAGCATCGCCTTGACAATGGCAAACCATTCCCAGGGGTGGCCAATGCACAGCTTGAAGCCGGTTGGCTTGCCGCCCGACAGCGTGCGCAGACGGGTGATGAACTCCATCATCTCGAGCGGCGTCGAGAAGGCGCTGTGCGCGGCTGGCGAAACGCAGTCAACGCCGACCGGAACGCCGCGCGCTTGCGCGATTTCCGGCGTGACCTTGGGTCCGGGCAGGACGCCGCCGTGGCCAGGCTTCGCGCCCTGGCTGAGCTTGATCTCGACCATCTTGACCTGCGGGTTGCTGGCGTTCTCGCTGAACTTGAAGGCGTTGAAGCTGCCGTCGTCGTTACGGCAGCCGAAGTAACCCGAGCCAATCTCCCAGATCAGGTCGCCGCCGTTAGCGCGGTGGTGTACAGAAATCGAGCCCTCGCCGGTGTCGTGGGCAAAGCCACCCAGCTTGGCTCCCGCGTTAAGCGCCAAGATGGCGTTGGCGCTGAGCGCGCCAAAACTCATGGCCGATATATTGAAGACGCTGGCATGGTAGGGCTGGGTGCACAGCCCACTGGCCGCGTCGCGCGCTGCTGCAGCCTCCGGCGTCCCGCCGATCCAGACCCGGAAATCGTGCGAGTCGACGTTGCTCGGGGTGATCGAATGGTTAAGCCATTCGTAGCCCTGGGCGTGCACATCGAGTTG
>CAISIP010000538.1 GCA_903885415.1 uncultured beta proteobacterium | reverse complement strand
TGGTGCTGCCGGCCCACCTGCGCCGAGACGGCGCTGGCGCCGCTGGCCTCGGACGCATTGCGTGAGCAGGCGACGAGCAAGGTCAGCAGCAGTACGCTGCACACGATGCGGCGATGGCGCCATGGCGGTCTGCGGTTCATCCGGGCCAATATAGCAGTCTGGGTTTTAGCTTCGCAGACGCTGGTTGGCCGGGTCGTACAGAGGCTCGCGCTGCACCGTCACCGCACACCGCTGGCCTAGCACGTCGACGGCGAGCCGGGTACCCGCCAGGGCCAGATCGGCGCGCACGTAGGCCAGCGCGACGCTGCGCTTGAGGGTGTGGCTCCAGACGCCGGAGGTCGTCAGGCCGATGGTGTCGTCGCCCTGAAACACCAGGGAGCAATAAGGCGCTTCGGCGTCGCCCTCGGAGTCGAACAGCAGCGCAACGAAACGCTGCGTCGCCGGTCGGTCGCGCTCGGCGAGCAGCGCATCGCGGCCGGTGAACGATGTCTTGTCGAGGTCCACAAAGCGCTCGAGCGATGCCTCCAGCGGCGAGTAGCCGCTCTCCAGGTCGCTCTTCCAGCCGCGGTAGCACTTGTCGACGCGCAGGCTGTCCATAGCGTACAAACCGAAGTCGCGCAGTCCGAACGCCTGCCCCGCGTGCCAGAGCGCCGCGTACAGCGCGGGCATCTGTGCCACTGGCGGGTGCAGCTCCCAGCCAAGCTCGCCAACGTAGTTCACCCGCATCGCCAGCATCGGTCCGGCGACGGTGTCGATCTCGCGCGCGCTCAGCCAGGGAAAAGCGGCGTTGGACAGGTCGGCGCGGGTGATTTTGGTCAGCAGCTCGCGGGCGCGCGGGCCGGCGACGACCAGCGAGCCGAGATCGGCCGACAGGTCACGCAGCTTCACCGGGCTGTCGATGGGCAAGCTACGGGTCAGCAAATCCATGTCGTGCGTGGCGGCAATCGCGGCACTGATGATGCAAAAACGCTCCGCTCCCAGCCGGGTGATGGTGAACTCGCTGAGCAGCTTGCCGGTGGGGGTGAGCGCGTAGGCCAGCGATACCCGGCCCTGCGATGGCAGTCTGGAGCAGACGATCTGGTCAAGGTGACGGGCCGCGCCGGGCCCGCTGAGGTCGAACTTGGTGAAGCCCGGCAAATCCAGCACGCCCACCCGCTCGCGCACCGCAGCGACTTCCTGCGCCACCACCGGGTGCCAGACGCTCTCGCGCCGAAAAGAATGCTGCTCTTCAGGCATCGTTCCGTTCAGGTCAAAGTACACCGCGCGGTCCCAGCCGCCGCGCGCGCCAAAGCGGGCCCCCTTGGCTTTGAGTGTCTCGTACAGGGGCGAAGTTCGCAGTGGCCGACCGGCTGGCCGTTCCTCGTAGGGGAACGCCGGCGCATATTCGTTCTGGTAGACCTCGATCGCCTTGGCGACGGTGTAACCGGCGGTGGCGTAGTCGGTGAACCGGCGCCGGTCCAGCGACCAGAGGTCCCACTCGGTCTGGCCATGGACGACCCACTCGGCCAGCGCTTTTCCGGCACCGCCGCCCTGGGTGATGCCGAAGCTGAAGGTGTTGCAATGGAAGAAATTGCGCAGCCCCGGCTCGGGCCCGATATAGGGATTGCCGTCGGGCGAATAGGGAATGGGACCGTTCACGCCACGCTTGATGCCCGCGCGTCCAAGCGCAGGAACGCGCGCCATCGCGTCGTTGATGTAGCGCTCAAGGCGATCGAAATCGTCGCTCCACAGCTGGTTCGCGAAGTCGTCGGGTATGCCGTCCTGCCACATCGGCGTCGCCTGCCATTCGTAAGGACCGAGGATGAAGCCCCCGCGCTCCTGGCGCAGGTAGTACGAGCTGTCGGGGTCGCGCAGCAGCGGCAGGCGGCTGCCGACGGCGCTGAGCTCGGGCAGGTCCTGCGTCACCAAATACTGATGGGACATCACGGCGATGGGAAGATGGCGCCCAAGCATGGCCATGATTTCGCCGGCGCGGTAGCCAGCGGCGTTAACGACGATTTCAGCGACGATCTCGCCCTTGTCGGTTCCTACCCGCCATTGGCCCCCGGCGTCCTGGTCCAGTCGGGTGACCCGGGTATGGCGGCGTACCTTCGCGCCCAGCGCGCGCGCCTCGCGCGCGAGCGCTTGCGTCAGCTGCGACGGGTCTATATCGCCGTCGAGTGGGTCCCACAGCGCACCGAGCAGGTCATGGGTCTCGATCAGCGGATAGCGCTCTCGGAGCTCGGCTGGCGACAGGATTTCATAGTGCAGGCCGTTGGCGTGCGCCATGCTCTGGACATGGCGAAACTCGTCCATCCGGTTGCGGTTGTGCGCCAGCCGCACCGACCCCGTCAGGTGGTAGCTGATCGGGTCGTCGACCGAAGCCGCCAGCTGGCGGTACAGCGATGCCGAATATTTCTGCAGCTGCAGGATGCTCCAGCTGGTGGAGAAAGTCGGCAGGTTGCCCGCTGCGTGCCAGGTCGACCCGGAGGTCAGCTCGTCGCGCTCGAGCAGCAGCGCGTCGGTCAGCCCGAGTTTGGCCAGGTGGTACAGGCAGCTGCAACCGGCCACGCCGCCGCCGATCACCACCAGTTTCACATGTTCTGTCATATGTCCCGCTGTAGTTTTCCGGTCTGCGCGGACCGCGCCCGGTCCTCAGGTGCCGACGATCGCATGCTGCCGCGCGCTTTGGGAAAACGGCCGCCATCGCCGCCTGCATTTTCCGCCGAAAATAGCGGTAAACCGATGCTTATCCGGCCATGCAACAGACAGGAACAAAGATGGATTTACCCGCCCGTACCCAAGTTGTCATTGTCGGCGGCGGCATCGTCGGCTGCAGCATCGCCTACCACCTCACGCTGCGCGGCTGCACCGACGTCGTGCTGCTGGAACGCAAGCAGCTGACCTGCGGCACCACCTGGCACGCCGCCGGGCTGGTGGGGCAGTTGCGCGCGACCGCCAACCTGACGCGGCTGGCGCAATACACCACCGGTCTGTACGCGTCGCTGGAGCAGGAAACCGGTCAGGCGACCGGATTTCGCCAGACCGGATCGGTCGCGGTCGCGACCCATGCGGCGCGCTTCGAGGAGCTCCGGCGTGGCGCTTCGATGGCCAAATGCTTCGGCCTGGAAGTGCAGACGCTGAGCCCGATCGAGGTGGCGGCGCTGTGGCCTGGCGTCTATACCGGCGACCTGGTTGGCGGCGTCTACCTGCCCAAGGACGGACGCACCAACCCGATCGACACCACCCAGGCGCTGGCCAAGGGCGCGCGCAGCCGCGGCGCGACGCTATGCGAGAACACCCGGGTCGAGGAAATCCTGGTCGAGAACGGCCGGGCGGTCGGCGTGCGCACCGCGCAGGGCATCCTGCGCGCCGACACCGTGATCAACTGCGCCGGCATGTGGGCGCACGAACTCGGCGCCAGGGCCGGCAGCACGGTGCCGCTGCACGCGGCAGAGCACTTTTATATCGTCACCGAGCCAATGGCCGGCCTTTCGGCCAGCATGCCGGTGCTGCGCGACCCCGATGGTTGCGCCTATTTCAAGGAGGACGCTGGCAAGCTGCTGGTGGGCTGGTTCGAGCCGGTCGCCAAGCCATGGGGAATGAGCGGCATTCCCGAAACTTTCTGCTTCGACCAGTTGCCCGACGATCTGGAGCATATAGAGCCGCTGCTCAAAGCTGCGGTGCATCGCACCCCCGCGCTGGCCAAGGCCGGGATCAAACTGTTCTTCAACGGCCCCGAGAGCTTCACCCCCGACGACCGCTACCTGCTCGGCGAGACGCCCGAGGTGCGCGGTCTGTTCGTCGCCGCCGGTTTCAACTCGATCGGCATCCAGTCCGCGGGAGGCGCGGGCAAGGTGCTCGCCGACTGGGTGCTCGATGGCCATCCGCCGATGGACCTGTGGGATGTGGATCTGCGCCGCTGCA
>CAISIP010000537.1 GCA_903885415.1 uncultured beta proteobacterium | reverse complement strand
GCTGTGCTCGGCCAGCAGCGCTGCGCTGGTGATGTGGTCGGCATGCGCGTGGGTCTCGACCGTCCAGGACAGCTTGAGGCCGTACTGGCGCAGCGTCGCCAGGTCGCGCTCGACCTGTTCGTCGACCGGGTCGATGATCAGCGCCTCGCGCGTGTTTTCGTCAAATAGCAGGTAGGTGTAGGTGCTGGACGCGGGGTCGAAAAACTGCAGGGGAAGCATTCGTGGCTCCGATCGTGTTGAAACTATCGCGGGGGACATTGTCGACGCGCCGGCAATTTCACCCCGCCGTGCAGTCTAGAACGGCAGGCTGGCGTAGGCTTGATCGGCACAAATCGATTACAGTTTATGTTGACGTAAACGTAAACCCTGCTTTTCATTGCACCATGGTCGTGAGCGACCAGCCAAGGAGACGACCCCATGACCGACCTGTCGGGTGAATACAAGGCGCTAAGCAACTACCGCCCCACGCACAAGGTGCGATTTGTGACCGCCGCCAGCCTGTTTGACGGCCACGACGCAGCGATCAACATCATGCGCCGCATCCTGCAGGGAATGGGCGCAGAGGTGATCCATCTGGGACACAACCGCAGCGTCGACGAGGTGGTGACGGCGGCGCTGCAGGAGGATGTGCAGGGCATCGCGATCAGCTCGTACCAGGGCGGCCATGTCGAGTATTTCAAGTACATGGTCGATTTGCTGCGTGCGCGCGGTGGATCGCACATCCAAGTCTTCGGCGGCGGCGGCGGCGTGATCGTCCCGCCCGAAATCCGCGAACTGCAGGCCTACGGCGTCGCGCGCATCTTCAGCCCTGAGGACGGCCAGAAGATGGGGTTGGCGGGAATGATCGGCGAGATGGTGATGCGATGCGACAAGGACCTCAGCGGTTTTGCGCCCACCGGCGTCGCGGCGATCCAGGGCCACGGCGAGATGCAGTGGCGCGCGCTGGCGCAGCTGATCACGGCACTGGAAAACGAAGGGGCCGGTGGCGTGCAAAAGCAGGCGCATGGCGAGGAGTTGGCCGCGCTGGTGCGGGAACTGCACCAGCGCGCGGCCGCGGTCCGCACGCCGGTGCTCGGCATCACGGGCACTGGCGGCGCCGGCAAGTCCTCGCTGACCGACGAACTGATTCGCCGGTTGCGGCTCGATCAGGCCGACCGGCTGCGGGTGGCGGTGCTCAGCATGGACCCCTCGCGGCGCAAGAGCGGTGGCGCGCTGCTGGGCGACCGTATCCGGATGAACGCGATCGGTCCGTGGAACACCGGCGCAGCGGCTGGCGCGGGCGCCAGAGTCTTCATGCGCAGCCTGGCAACACGCGACTTTGGCTCCGAGATCAGCGCCGCGCTGCCCGATGTGATCGCCGCTTGCAAGTGCGCCGGCTTCGATCTGATCGTCGTCGAGACCTCGGGAATCGGCCAGGGCGATGCTGCGATCGTGCCGCATGTCGACGTTCCGCTGTACGTGATGACGCCCGAATTCGGCGCCGCGAGCCAGCTGGAAAAAATCGACATGCTCGACTTTGCCGAGTTCGTCGCGATCAACAAGTTCGACCGCAAGGGCGCGCTCGACGCGCTGCGCGATGTCGCCAAACAGGTGCAGCGCAACAAGGAGGCGTGGACCACCGCTGCCGACCAGATGCCGGTTTTCGGCACCATGGCCGCACGCTTTAACGACGACGGCGTCACCGCGCTGTACCAGGCGCTGTTGCCGCGCCTGCAGGCGCTCGGTCTGCCGGTGCAGCCCGGCAGCCTGCCGGTGGTGTCCGTGCGCCACAGCACCAACCAGACCCCGGTGGTTCCGGCCGGGCGAACCCGCTACCTGGCCGAGATCAGCGACACGGTGCGCGGCTACAAGGCGCGCGCGCGCGCGCAAGCCGGGGTCGCCCGCGAGATTCAGCAGCTGCGCGCGGCAGCCCGCATGCTGCACGAGGCCAACCCCGACAAGGTGCGCGCGGTCGAGGCGGTGAGCGACCTGGCGCAGCAGCGCGACACG
>CAISIP010000536.1 GCA_903885415.1 uncultured beta proteobacterium | reverse complement strand
GCTACCTGCCAATAGACGGCATCGCAGCCTACGACGCCGCAGTGAAGTCGCTGGTGTTTGGCGACGACTCCGAGCCGGTCCTATCCGGCCGGGTGGCGACGGTGCAGGCCATCGGCGGAACCGGGGGGCTGAAGGTCGGCGCCGACTTCCTCAAAAAGCTCAACCCCGACGCCGCCGTGATGATCAGCGACCCAAGCTGGGAAAACCACCGGGCACTTTTCGCCGGTGCCGGTTTCACGGTGCAGTCGCACCCCTACTACGACGCCGCGCGGCGCGACGTCAACTTCGACGGCATGATCGGCGCACTCAACGCAGCGGCCGCAGGAACCGTGGTCGTGCTGCACGCTTGCTGCCACAACCCGACCGGGTACGACATCACGCCGGCACAATGGGACCAGGTGGTCGCCGCATGCAAGGGCCGCGCGCTGGTTCCGTTTCTGGACATGGCCTACCAGGGTTTTGGCTCAGGCATCCGGGAAGATGGCGCCGCTGTGCAGAAGTTCGTCGACGCCGGCCTGTGCTTTCTGGTGTCGACCAGCTTCAGCAAGAGCTTTAGCCTGTACGGCGAGCGCGTCGGCGCGCTCAGCGTGCTGTGCCAGAACAAGGACGAGGCCAGTCGCGTGCTCAGCCAACTCAAGATTGCGATTCGCACCAACTACAGCACGCCCCCCACCCATGGCGGCGCGGTCGTCGCGGCGGTGATGGCCAACCCGCAATGGCGCGCCATGTGGGAAAAGGAACTGGGCGAGATGCGCTTACGCATCAAGACCATGCGCCAAAAGCTGGTTGACGGACTCAAGGCCGCCGGCGTGCAGCAGGACATGGGGTTTATCACCCGGCAGATCGGCATGTTCAGCTACTCGGGCCTGAGCCAACAGCAGATGGTGCGACTGCGCGAAGAGTTCGGCATTTATGGCACCGACAGCGGCCGCATGTGCGTGGCAGCGCTCAACAGCCAGAACATCGACTACGTCTGCGCGTCGATCGCCAAGGTGATCTGAAAGCGCTCGGGAAGCCCCCGAGCGTTCAGCGCACCAGCTGATTAAGCTGGATGATTGGCAGCATGACGGCCAGCACGATCAGCATCACAACCAGCCCCATCACCACGATGAGTAGCGGCTCCAAGATCGTCGCCAACCGCATCGAACGGCGCTGCACATCGTTGGCCAGCTGGGCTGCCGCGCGCTGCAGCATGGCCGGCAGCTGGCCGGTCTGCTCGCCTAGGCGCGCGAACATCGACAGCAGGCCCGGGAATCGTTTCTTCTGGCCCAGCGCCGATGCCAACGGCGCACCCTCGCGCACCATCACCAGGGCGGCCAGCGCGTCGGCGCGCATGGCCCGGTTATTGAGCGTCTCGGCCGCCGCCTGCAAGGCCTTGAGAATCGGGACGCCTGCCGCCGCGAGCATCGCCAGCGTGTTGGCGAAGCGCGCCGCGTTGTAGCCGCGCGCCAGCCTTCCCAGCAGCGGAAGCCGCAAAAAGGCGCCGTCGTATCGTTCACGCAGCGCCTCGTTGCGCAGTGCGAAGCGCCCGCCGACAAGGCCCGCGGCCAGCGCCAGCGCCGCGAGCCATCCGTAGCTGCGCACCGCCGCGCTGAGGGTCAGCATCGCCAACGTCAACCAGGGCAATGCCTTCTTGGTGCCGGCGAAGACATTCGCTACCTGGGGCACCACATAGCCGACCAGGAACATCACAATCGCCACCGCCACCAGCGTGACGATGGCCGGGTACAGCGCCGCGCCCACCAGCTTGGCGCGCAGCTCCTGCTGCTCGGCCAGATCGTCGGCCAGGCGCTCCAGCACCTGGCCCAGGTTGCCGCTTTGCTCGCCGGCACCAATGACCGAGCAGTAGATGCCAGAAAACTCGCGCGGGTGCAAGGCCAGCGCCTTGGCAAAACTGCTGCCCGAGTTCACTTCGGCGCGCAGCGCCGCGACCAGGTTGCGCTGGCGCGGGTCCTCAGCCTCGTCGCACAGCGCCGTCAACGCGCGCTCCAGCGGCAGACTGGCCGACACCAGGCCGGCGAGCTGGCGCGTCCAGACCGCGAGCTGGCCGGCGTTGAAGATGGGTCCGGCAAACAGCGCACGCGCTTGGCCGGTCCGCGCCTGAAGGGTGGAATCGGATGTCCCCGGCACGCCCACCGCTTCAACGAACAGCGGCAGCAGCGTCTGCGCCCGCAGCGCGCCGCGCGCAGCCCGGGCGGTTTCTGCCTCCAAAACGCCCTTGCGCAAAATGCCCTGGGCATCGAGCGCTTCAAAGGTATATGCAGGCATGGCGCTTGGGCAAGGCGCGCTAATCGCGGGTCACGCGAATCAGCTCCTCGCGTCCCGTCACGCCGTCGCGCACCAAGCGCTCGCCGTCGTCGCGCATCAGCGTCATTCCGGAGGCGATTGCTGCAGCCCGGATAGCGGCCTCCGACGCCCTGTTATGGATCTGCGCCCGGATCGGGTCGTCGGCCACCAGCAACTCGTAAATACCCGTGCGCCCGGAGTAGCCCGACTGGCCGCAATGCGCGCAGCCCTTGCCGCGGCAATGCGTGCACCACTTGCGCACCAGCCGCTGCGCCAGCACGCCCAGCAGCGACGAACTCAGCAAAAAGGGCTCGACGCCCATGTCGGTGAGCCGTGTCACCGCGCTGGCAGCGTCGTTGGTGTGCAGCGTGGCCAGCACCAAATGGCCGGTCAGCGATGCCTGGATCGCGATCTGCGCGGTCTCGAAGTCGCGGATCTCGCCGATCATGATCACGTCGGGATCCTGGCGCAGGATCGCACGCAGCGCCTTGGCAAAGCTGAGGTCTATCTTGGCGTTGACTTGCGTCTGGCCTATGCCGGAGAGCTCGTACTCAATCGGATCCTCAACCGTCATGATGTTGCTGTGGCTCGCATCGAGGCGGCTCAGCGCGGCGTACAGCGTGGTCGTCTTTCCCGAGCCGGTTGGCCCCGTCACCAGGATGATGCCGTGCGGCTGCGCGATCAGTCGCTCGAAGCGGCTGAGCGTCTGGCCCTCCATGCCCACGGCCTGCAGACTGAGCTTGCTGCCACTCTTGTCAAGCAGGCGCAGCACCGCACGCTCGCCGTGCGCGCTGGGCAATGTGCTGACCCGCACGTCGACCGCACGGGTGCCGATGCGCAGGCTGATCCGTCCGTCCTGCGGCAGGCGCTTCTCCGAAATATCGAGCTCGGCCATTATCTTCAGCCGCGATATCAGCGCCGCGTGCAGCGCACGGTTGGGCTGCACCACTTCGCGCAGCGTCCCGTCGACCCTGAAGCGCACGCTGCTGTGGCGTTCGTAGGGTTCGATGTGGATATCGCTGGCACCGTCCCGCGCGGCCTGGGTCAGCAGCGCGTTGAGCAGGCGAATGATCGGCGCATCATCGGCGGCCTCCAGCAAGTCCTCGACCGCCGGCAGCTCCTGCATCATGCGCCCGAGGTCGGCGTCGGCTTCAACCTCACTGGCTACCCGCGCGGCGCTCGACTCCCCCTGCGCGTAGGCGGCGCTGATGCGCTGCACCAACTGTTCGGGGGGCATCGCCTCCATGGCATGCACCGGGTACTTGCGCAGCACCTCGCCCACCGCGCCGCGCGCCGAGGCGGCGTGCAGCACCAGCGTCTGCCGGGCGCCGTCGTCCTCCAGCAGCAGTTGGTTCTCCCGGGCAAAGGCGTAGGGAAGCGGAAACTTCATCGCGATCGGGTGCTGTGGACGGCCGCGGCCTGGGCTATTTCGGCGCTGGCGCCATTGGCGGGGAATACGATGGCGCAACGCGCAACGCAGCAGCTGGCAGCACCGGCGGATCGGAAATAGGCAGCGCAGGGTTTGGGCTCGGCTGCAAGCCCTGCTGTCCAGTGCGCATCTGCTGGTAACGGTCCATCGACAGCGCGTCCACCGCTGCCGCGTCACGGACCACAACCGGACGCAGGAACACCATGAGATTGGTCTTTTTACGCGAGCGCGTCTCGCTCTTGAACAGGTTGCCAAAAAACGGCACGTCGCCCAGACCGGGCACCTTTTCCTGGTTACCCGCGTACTCGTCCTGCAGCAATCCGCCCAGAACCACGATCGACCCGTCGTCGACCAGCACGCTCGACTCGATCGAGCGCTTGTTGGTGATCAGTCCGGTGGGCGAATTGATCGACGAGGCCTGCACGCTCGAGACCTCCTGAAAAATCGTCAGCTTGACGGTTCCACTTTCGCTAATTTGCGGCCGCACGCGCAATGTCAGCCCAACATCCTTGCGCTCAATGGTCTGAAACGGGTTGACGGCACCAGAGCTCCCGGCGCTGGTGTTGGTGAACGAACCTGTCACAAAGGGCACGTTCTGACCAATCACAATCTTGGCCTCTTCATTGTCGAGCGTCAGCAGGTTGGGCGTTGACAGGATGTTTCCGTCGCCGGTGTTTTGCAGAAAGCGGGCCAGGGTGCCGAGTACATAGACGCCGTTGGTGCGGTTGGCGATGCCGATATTGAGGCCCTTTGCCGGGGCGACCGTACCGTCGATTGCGCCCGATGCGAGCGATACGATGTTGGTGCCGCCGGCGCCAAAATTGGTGCCGAGCAAACCGATACTGCTGTCGCCGTTCTTGCCCAGGGCCCCCTGCCACTGGATGCCGAACTCAGCCGCCCGGTCGGCATTGACCTCGGCGATCAACGACTCGACGAACACCTGGGCGCGTCGCGCATCGAGCAAGTCGATCACCGCGCGCAACTGCCGGTACTGCGGCTCGGGCGCGGTGATCACCAGTGCATTGGTCGCCGGGTCGGCCTGTATCTGTCCGCCGGTGGATGGCGGTGCCGATGCGGCGGCGGCGGTTGCCGCGGCCGCCCCGGTTGCAGAGGCTGCGGCCGGAGTCGGCGAAACCGGTGTGCCAGCCAGTGCCGCACGCAAGGTGACCGCGAGCTTGGTCGCGTCGGCGTTCTTCAGGTAGACCACATGAATATTGCCCGCCGCGTCCTTGCTCGAAGGTTGGTCAAGCCGCTCGACCAGCGATCGGATCAGAGCGACCCGGGCCGGATTGGCGGCGCGGACGATCAGCGCGTTGCTGCGCGGTTCGGCGACAACCGCGGTGCGAAATGCGCCGTCGGCTTGGCCCTGCCCGGCGCCAGTAGCCCCGGACTGCGTCAGTCGCAGTACCAGCGGCGCCAGGTCCACCGCCAGCGCGTGCTTGAGCGGCCAGACCTCAACCTCGGTGGCGCTGGGCAAGTCCATCGCCGCGATCACCCGCGCCAGGCGTTTCAGGTTGTCGGCGTAATCGGTGATCACAAGGCTGTTGTTGCCCGGGGTGACGTTGCTCGTGTTGTTGGGGCTGATCAGCGGCCGCAGCACCGCGACCAGGTTGCTGGCGTTCTCG
>CAISIP010000535.1 GCA_903885415.1 uncultured beta proteobacterium | reverse complement strand
GGTGGCCCTGCAGACCTGTGCCTATCGACTTCAGCAGCGACGCTGCACCGTGACCCCGGGCGCCGCCTCGCGCTCCTCGCCAATGGCCAGCGGCTGGCCATCGAACAGCACCTCGTAGGCGTCGAAGCCCCGCGCCGGCGCATCCGGGTGCAGGCTGCGCACCACCAGCTTGTCAAACAGCGCGTGCGCATGCGCATTGCCCAGCTCGGTGCTGTGTTTGAAGACATAGAGCCCGCGCGTGGCCATCTGGCCGCGTGCGGCCGAGCGGTCATGCTCGAACATGTCTTCCAGCGCCTTGTAGAACAGCGCCAGGTCGTCGGCCGAGAAGCCGGTCTGGCGCGCCAGGAACGACGAGACGAAGCCGTGCGAGCGGTACAGGCCATAAGGCACGGTGTGCTTGCGGCCCATGGTGCGGTTGTCGCCGTCCTGGGCGGCGGCTTCTTTCTCGGTGGCCACCGCCATGCGGGTGATCGAGTGCTCGCTCGCCACGATCGGGTCGACAGAGCGGGCAAAGGTCATCTGCACCGGCCCGCGCACTTGGCCGCAGTTGACGCCGGTGGACATCACGGCGCCGAAGCTGCGCACGTCGAAGAAGTTCTGGCACATCCAGGCGCGGGCCTGTACCACGTCGGTGGCACTGCCTTTGCGTTTTTCCTTGCCGGCTTTCTTGGGCTTCTTGTCGTCGGCGCTGGCGTCATCCGTCGGCGCCTCGTCCACGGCAACATCCAGCTTCAGTGCTGAATAGGCGCGCTGGTTTTGCAGGTTGAGGATCGCTTTTTCGCGGACATAGATCTCGAAGCGGGCCTCGCCGGCCATGGGCTCGCGTTCGGATTGCTCATGCACCAGTGCGACGAAATTACGCACCTTGCGTTTGAGCGCCACGTCGGTGACCAGCCCGTGGCCGGTTTCGGCGTCCAGCCGGGGCATGTTGCCGGCGTCGGGGTCGCCGTTGGGGTTACCGTCTTTGACGTCGAAGAGCAGCACAAAGTCGTGGCGGGCGGTGAGTGTCATGTCATTCTTCCTGGGTGTTGTTGGTGGGGGTGTCGCTGTCTTTGCGGGTGAAAAAATCTTGCCGCTGGTGGTAGTAGCCGAGCGCAAAGCGACCTTGCTGCGGCAGCGTCAACTGGCGCGGAAAGTCTTGCAGCGGCGCCAGCACCTCGCCGATCAGGCGCTCGAACCACACGGTCTGGCCCTCGCTCAGCTTCTTGAGATGGGCGTTCTTCAGCCGCAGCAAGGTCGTGAACACCGCCACCGGGGTGGTGGACGCGGCGCTGTAATAGCGGTCGCGGATGGTGGCGTTGATGCCGGGCATGGCCTGGCGCTGGATCTGCTCCAGCACCGCAAACAACCGGCCCAGCCGGTAAGGGGTATCAGTCTGGTTCACGTCTAGCCTCTCCTTGAAGTGTTGGGTGGTGTCGTCGGTGTCGGGGTGCCTGCGGCGGTGGTCGCGGTTCAGCCAGGCCTTGAGCACGGCAGCCCGCAGGTAAGTCACTTCCTGCTCGGCCTTGCAGCGCATCACCGCCGCGTTGAGCAGGGTGGCCGGGTAGGCCTGGCCCTCCAGGATGGCGCGCATCCAGTCGCCGGCCAGGCGCGGCGGCACGTTGTCCAGCTTGCCCTGCAGCGCCAGGCCCGCCAGCAAGCGAAACAGCGACGGCGCCACCGGGTCGCTGTCGAAGCGGCGCACCACCCGCAGGTCTTCGAAGTGGCGCAGGATGCGCGGCGCCAGGTCGGCCAACCGGGCTTGCAACCAGAAGCGGATGCTGATGCGGGCCGCATTGGGCGCCAGGCCCAGCACGAAGAACGTCACGTCACGCTCACCCACCGGCAATTGGCCGGTGGCCAGCGCCTGGTGCAGCGCCTGAACTGCACGTACGCCGCGGTCGGGATCGTCCTTGGTCTCGCCAAAGAAGTCGGCCAGGGTGAACTCACCGTCGAAGCTGCTCGCGCCATCGGCCCAGAACCCGGTGGACGCATCACCCACCTGCACCCGGTTGCGCGAGCCGCTTTCCAGCAGGTGGTTCAACGCCGTGGTGTAAGCAAAAGCGGCGCGCTGGCTGACGGGTGCGTTCTCCCCTTGGCGCTCGGTCTTGCCGTAGGACTCAAAGGCCCGGGCGTTGAACGACACGATGTT
>CAISIP010000534.1 GCA_903885415.1 uncultured beta proteobacterium | reverse complement strand
TACTCGCCGATCATTTCGGACTGGCGCAATTTCGAGACCTGGGAGCAGGCCGGCAGCCCCACCGCGATGCAAAAGGCCAACGCGGTCTGGCAAAAGGAACTGGCTGCTTATGAGCGCCCGCTGATGGATCCGGCGATTGAGGAGGAGCTCGACGCCTTCGTGGCCCGGCGCAAGGAAGAGGGCGGCGCGCCGACCGACTTCTAGGCGCGGCGACCTGCAGCGGACAGGCCCGCCAACCGGAGACAATGCGATGGAGTTTGCTTGCGAGGAATCTGAACGGTGAAAACAACAGCGCGGGTGGTGGTGATAGGTGGGGGCGTGGTCGGTTGCTCGGTGCTTTATCACCTGACCAAGAAAGGTTGGAAGGACGTGATGCTGCTCGAGCGCGACCAGCTCACTTCGGGCTCGACCTGGCACGCCGCAGGCGGCTTTCATACCCTCAACGGCGACCCCAATGTGGCGATGTTGCAGAGCTACACGGTGGGCTTGTACAAGGAGCTGGAGGAAATATCCGGCCAGTCTTGCGGGCTGCACCTGTCGGCCGGCATCATGCTCGCCGACACGCCCGAGCGCATGGAGTTCCTCAAGACCACCGTGGCCAAAGGACGCTATCTGGGCATGCACACCGAAATCATCTCGGTGCAGGAAGCCAAGAAGTACTTTCCGCTGATCGATGAAAAACACTTCATCGGCGCATTGCTCGACCCCAACGAGGGCCATCTGGACCCGTCAGGAACCACCTACGCCTATGCCAAGGCGGCGAAGCTCGCTGGTGCGACGATCGAGGTGCAGACCAAGGTCGAGAGCCTGAGCCAAAAGCCCGACGGCAGCTGGTTGGTGCACACGAACAAGGGCGTCGTCGACTGCGAGCATGTGGTCAACGCGGGCGGACTGTGGGCGCGCGAGGTCGGTCGCATGGTGGGCATCGAACTGCCGGTGCTGGCGATGGAGCACATGTATCTGGTGACGGAGGAGATACCGGAGATCGTCGCGTACAACAAGGAGGCGGGCAAGGAGATCGGCCATGTGATCGATTTCGGCGCCGAGTGCTACCTGCGCCAGGAGGGCAAGGGCATCGTGCTGGGCGCCTACGAGAAGGCCTGTGTTCCCTGGTCGCCGAGGAACACGCCGTGGACCTTCGGCCAGGAACTGCTCGCGCCCGATATCGACCGCATCGCGCCCTCGCTGGAAGTGGCGTTCAGGCATTTCCCGCGGCTGGAACACGTCGGCATCAAACGCATCATCAACGGGCCCTTCACCTTCGCGCCCGACGGCAACCCGCTGGTGGGGCCGGTGCAGGGCCGCACCAACTTCTGGTCTGCCTGCGGTGTCATGGCGGGATTCAGCCAGGGTGGCGGCGTTGGCCTGGCGCTGTCGAACTGGATGGTCGACGGGGATCCGGGCTTTGACATCTGGGGCATGGACGTCGCGCGTTACGGCGACTGGGCCACGCGCAGCTACACCAATGCGAAGGTGCGCGAGAACTATTCGCGCCGCTTCAGCATCCGTTTTCCGAACGAGGAGTTGCCAGCTGGCCGGCCGCTGCAGACCACGCCGTTGTATGACACCTTCCTGGCACAAGGCGCGGTGATGGGCGACTCGTGGGGCATGGAGACGCCGCTGTGGTTTGCCCCTGCCGGCGAGAAGGCCGAAGACCTGGTGTCTTTTCACCGCTCGAACGACTTCGCGGCGGTCAAGGCAGAATGCCTGGCGGTGCGCGAGGCGGTCGGCGTGACCGAGATCGCCAACTTCGCAAAGTACGACATCACCGGCGCGGGAGCCGAACGGTGGCTGCTGCATCTGATGGCCAACACCATGCCCGCGCCGGGCCGCATCATGCTCACGCCGATGCTCAACCACCAGGGAAAGATCATCGGCGACTTCACGCTCGCCAATGCCGGCGATGGCCGCTACATGATGTGGGGTTCCAGTCAGGCGCAGGTCTACCACATGCGCTGGTTCGAACAGCACCTGCCTAAAGATGGGTCGGTGCGCGTCGCGCCGCTCGGCATGAAGCTGATCGGCCTGTCGCTCGCCGGCCCGAGGTCGCGTGAACTGCTGCAGCGGCTGACCGACGACGACGTGTCGGGCGAAGCCTTCAGGTTCATGGACTACCGCGAGATGGAAGTCGCTACAGTCAGGGCGAAGGTCAACCGCATCACCTATACCGGTGACCTGGGCTACGAGATCTGGGTCGCGCCCGAATACCAGCTGCGCCTGTACCGCAGCATCATGGCGGCAGGGGCCGACTTGGGAATCAGGAACTTCGGCATGCGCGCGCTGCTGTGCCTGCGCCTGGAGAAGAACTTTGGCACTTGGTACCGCGAGTTTCGTCCGATCTATGGCCCCTTCGAGGCCGGGCTGGAGCGCTTCGTCAAGCTCGACAAGACCGACTTCATCGGCAAGGCCGCAGCGCTGCAGGAAAAGGCCGAAGGCCCCAAGCGCACCCGTATCTTCATGGTCGTCGATGCGCTCGACTCCGATGTGATGGGCGACGAGCCGATCTGGGTTGACGGCAAGGTGCAGGGCTGGGTGACCTCCGGCGGCTACGGCCACTATGTGCAGCAGTCGCTGGCGCAGGGCTACATTCCTACGGCTTTGTTGCGCGACGGCGTGCAGCTTGAAGTCGAGATACTCGGTGAGCGCCGCCCGGCGCGACTGCAGATGCAGCCGCCCTTGGACCCGCAAGCGTTGCGCATGAGGATGTAAGGATGTCGCAGCGGTATTCGGTTTGGTCGTTGCTGCGGCACGCGATGGGCGGCCACAAGGGCTGGGAGCGCGCGTGGCGCGACCCCGAACCCAAGAAGACCTACGACGTCATCATCGTGGGCGGCGGGGGCCATGGACTGGCGACCGCCTATTACCTCGCGAAGAACCACGGCATTCGCAACATCGCGATTCTCGAGAAGGGCTACATCGGGTCGGGCAATGTGGGGCGCAACACGACCATCGTGCGTTCCAACTACATGATGCAGGACAACACGGCTTTTTACGAGCACTCGATGTCGTTGTGGCGCGATCTGTCGCAGGAGCTCAACTACAACGTGATGTTTTCGCCGCGCGGCTACCTTTACGCGGCTTGCTCGCAGGGCGCGCTGGACAATGTGATCCGCCGCGCCAACATCATGCGCCTCAACGGCATCCGCGCCGAGATGCTCAGCCGCGAGGAGGTGATGAAGGAAGTCCCCTACCTCGACTATTCCGACAGCGCGCGCTTTCCCATCTATGGCGCCATGCTGCAACCCGATGCCGGAACCGCGCGCCATGACGCAGTGGCCTGGGGCTATGCGCGCGCCGCCGACCAACTCGGCGTCGACATCATCCAGAACTGCGAGGTGCAGGACTACCTGTGGTCGGGCGGGCGCATCGTCGGCGTCAAGACCAGCCGGGGCGACATCGGCGCGGGCAAGGTAGGGGTTGCCGTCGCCGGGAACACCTCGGTGCTGGCGCAAAAGGCGGGCCTGCGCCTGCCGATTGAAAGCCATGTGCTGCAGGCCTTTGTCAGCGAGTCGATCAAGCCGGTGGTGCACCATGTGGTGGTCTGGTCGGCGACCTACTTTTACGTGTCGCAGTCGGACAAAGGCGGTCTGGTGTTCGGGGGCCATATCGACCGCTACAACAGCTATGCGCAGCGTGGCAACCTGCCCAATATCGCCGAGACGACGCAGGGACTGGTCAGCCTGATCCCTTTTGCGGCGCGACTGCGCCTGCTGCGCCACTGGGGCGGCATCATGGACATGACGCCCGATGGCAGCCCGATCATCACGCCGACGCCGGTGCCGGGCCTGTACCTCAACGGCGGCTGGTGCTACGGCGGTTTCAAGGCCACGCCTGCGTCGGGCTGGTGCTTCGCCCACACCATCGCCAACGACGCGCCGCACGCCTACAACGCGGGCTTCACCATGGACCGGTTTGCACAGGGCCGATACATCGACGAGGCCGGCTACGGCCCTTACAACCATCTGCAGTAGGGAGCACGCACCATGCTGAGAATCCATTGCCCCTGGTGCGGAGAACGCGACCACGACGAGTTCAGCTATTTTGGCGACGCGAGCAAGGTCTACCCGCCGCTCGACGCGCAGTTCCACGACCAGTGGGTCGAGGCGGTCTTCATGCGCGACAACCCCAAGGGCGAGCACAGTGAGTTCTGGCAGCACACGCTGGCCTGCCGGCGCTGGCTGGTAGTCAGGCGCAACACGCTGAGCCACGACATCGTGTCGGTGCTGCCAGCGCGCGAAAGGCCCCAGCCATGCACCTAAGCCAGCCCGGCGGTGGCGCCTTTCGCACGCCGCATGGCGGCCGCATTCTGCGCACGCAGCCGCTAGGCCTGGACTTCGACGGCCGGCGGCTTGGCGGCTTTGCCGGCGATACCGTGGCCGCGACGCTGCTGGCCAACGGCGTGCACCTGGTGGCGCGCTCGTTCAAGTACCACCGGCCACGCGGCATCCTAGCGGCCGGCGTCGAAGAGCCCAACGCGCTGCTGACGGTCGGCAGCGGCCAGCTGCGGGAGCCCAATATCGCCGCTACGGTGCTGGAGCTGCACGAGGGCCTGCAGGCGCGCACGCAGAACGCCTGGCCGTCCGTACGCCATGATCTGATGGCGGTGAATTCCTGGCTGTCGCCGCTGCTGCCCGCCGGCTTCTACTACAAGACCTTCATGGGGCCGACGCGCAGGGCCTGGATGTTCTACGAGCACTTCATCCGCCGCGCAGCGGGGCTTGGCGCGTCCTCGCAGCTGCCCGATCCCGAGCGCTACGACTGGCAGCACGGATTCGCCGACCTGCTGGTGGTCGGCTCCGGAGCCGCCGGCCTCGCGGCGGCCCTGGGCGCCGCGCGCGCGGGCGTTGATGTGACGCTGGTCGAGCAGGACTTTGAACTGGGCGGCGCGCTGCTGTGCCATGCAACGGACAGCGCGCAGGGCCAATGGCGCGACGCCACGCTAGCTGCCTTGGAGGCTAGCGGGCGGGTCAGTATCCTGCGCCGCGCTACCGCTTTTGGCCTTTACGACGGCAACACCGTGGGCGTGATCGAGCGCAGTGCGCCGGGCCTGGCGGACGCAGCACGCGGCGTTGCGCGCCAGCGCCTGCACATCGTACGCGCGCGCGCCATCGTGATGGCCTGCGGCGCCATCGAGCGCCCGCTGGTGTTCGCGGGCAACGACCTGCCTGGGGTGATGCTGTCAGGGGCGGTCGGAACCTACCTTCATCGCTACGGCGTGATGGCGGGCCGGCGCGCCGTCTTTGCGACCAACAACGATGCGGCCTACCTCGACGCGATCGCGCTGGCGCGCGCCGGTGCACAGGTGACCCTGGCCGACTTGCGCGCTCAGGCGCCGACGGCGCTGCACGCCGAGGCACGCAATGCTGGCGTGCAGGTGCACGCCGGTACAGCGATGGTGCAGGCGCAGGGCGGTCTGCGGGTGCAGCGATGCACCATCGCCCCTTTTGACATCGCCAGCGGCCGCGTCACGGGGGCTGGCGAGCGGATCGACGTTGACCTGGTCGCCGTGTCGGGCGGCTGGACGCCGAGCGTGCATCTGAGCTCGCACCGTGGTATCAAGCCGGTGTACCGCGCCGACATTGCCGGCTTTGTCCCCGGAGGCTTTGACGCCGCCCATTTTGGCGCCGGCGCCATGGTCGGGACGCAATCTCTGGCCAGCGCCATCGCCGGTGGCTGGTCCGCGGGCGCGCAGGCGGCGGCCCTGTGCGGCGTGTCGCCGGCTCTAGGCCGTCTGCCGCCGCCCGACGCGCCCGACGCATCGATCGGTTTTTCCAGCGTGGGCCCGCTCATCGCGGCGGGCCTATCGGGCAAGGCCTTCGTCGACTTCCAGAGCGACGTGACGGTCGACGACATCGACCTCGCGCACCGCGAGGGCTACCAGTCGGTCGAACACCTCAAGCGCTACACCACGCTGGGCATGGGAACCGACCAGGGCAAGACCTCCAACCTCAACGGCCTGGCGATCATGGCAGCGCGGCGCGGCTTGGGCATGGACGCAGTCGGCACCACCACCTTCAGGCCGCCCTACACGCCCACCACCATCGGCGCGCTGGCCGGACGCAGCGTCGGCGCGCACCTGCAGCCGGTGCGTCGCAGCGCCATGCACGACTGGCACATTGCCCACGGCGGCGTGATGGTGGAGGCCGGGCCGTGGATGCGTCCGCTGTGGTACCGAAGCCATGGCGACACGCTGTCTGCAGCCTACAAGGCCGAGATGGAACTGGTGCGCGAGGGGGTCGGCATCGCCGACGTGTCGACCTTGGGAAAGATCGACGTCCAGGGGCCCGATGCAGCCGAGTTTCTAAACCGGGTCTATGTGAACGGCTACGCGAAACTCCCGGTGGGCAAGGCGCGCTACGGCTTTATGCTGCGCGAAGATGGCATCGTGATGGACGACGGCACGACCAGCTGCATCAGCGAGAACGTCTACTTCATGACCACCACCACCGGGCAGGCGGCCCGCGTCATGAGCCATCTCGAATTTCTGCTGCAGGTAGTCTGGCCCGGGTTGCGTGTCACCGTGGCGTCGGTTTCCGACCAGTGGGCGGCGATGAGCATCGCCGGGCCAAAGTCGCGCGAGGTGCTGACGGCCGCGTTTCCCGGTCTGGACTTCAGCACCGGGGCATTCGGCCACATGGGTGTGATGGACGCCGAACTGCAGGGTGCGCTGTGCGGGGTGCGGGCGCGCATCATTCGGCTCACTTTCTCTGGCGAACTCGCGTACGAGGTCTATGCGCCCACGCATTTCGGCCGCTGCGTGTGGGAGCACCTGCTGGAGCAGGGCAAGCCCTGGAATCTGCGGCCCTACGGGCTGGAGGCGCTGGGATCGCTGCGCATCGAGAAGGGCCATGTGGTGGGCTCCGAGATGGACGGACGCACCACCCTGGACGACCTGGGGATGGGCCGCATGGCCAGCAGCACCAAACCCTTCTGGGGCGACGCGCTGCGGCGCAGCGCGCATCTGGCGCAAGCCGATCGACCCACGTTGGTCGGACTGGAGGCGATTGCGCCCGGTGGCGACCCTTCGAACGGAGCCATCCTGTTTTTTGCCGACGACGCGATCCAGGGTCACGGCCGCGGCCACATCACCTCGACGACCTACAGCAAGTCGATGGGCAAGGCGATTGGCCTGGGCCTGCTGCAGGGCGGCCTGAGTCGCATCGGGCAGGAGGTGATCGCTGCCTCTCCCGTGCAGGGCCGCCAGTACCGGCTGCGTGTCGTCGACCCGTGTTTTCTGGACCCCGAGGGAGCGCGTTACCGTGTCTGAAACTCCAACCCTCGCCGCGCGACGCAGCCCGTTCGGCGGCACCCGCGCGGCGCTCGCACAGCCCAATGCCGCCGGACAGATCGGAGTACGGCTGCAGGCCGACATGCTGGGCAGCGTCACGCAAGTCAGTACCTGGACTAGCGGCATGCCAGCGCTGGTGCAAGCGTTGACGGCATGGCTGGGACTGCCGCCACCTGCGACGACGGGCAGTACCCTGGCAACAGACTATGGCTTGCTGCTGCGCAGCGGGCCCGAGGAGTTCCTGTTGATCGCCGAATCGGTGCTAGACAACGCCGGTCTTGTGCGCCGCCAGGTGGCGGGCGAACTCGGCGCTGTCACCGACCTGAGCCACGCGCGTTGCCGCATCCGGGTGTCGGGTGAGAAGACCTGCGACACGCTGTCCAAGTTGTTCCCGATCGATTTGCGCGAGCCAGCGTTTGCAGTAGGGCAGGCCCGGCTTACCGGCCACCACCATGTGCCCGCGCTTTTGCACCGCCGCGCGCGCGATGACTTCGACCTCTATGTTTTTACCACCTACGCGCAGGATCAGTGGCAGGTCCTTAGGGATGCTGCGCTCCAATACGGGGTGTCGGTGGAGGTATGAACTGCCTGCGCCACGGATAAGCGCTCAAGTCACTGTTGTCGCGCGCCGATCGGGAATAAACAGGTCTGCACGCGAGCAGCGGTTAGTTCCACGGTGCGATACTGTTTTCGCGAGTTTGAAATGCCTAATTGCACCAAGAGCGTCTCTCAGCGGATCAACGGCCGTGGTCGCTCGGGGTGGAGTCTTCGTCCGATCCGATGCGGCATTCTTCGACCAGATCGCCGACCCTGACGATTGTGTTGGCAGTGCCATTCGATCTGGGTGCTAACTCTGCATGAGGGCGGCGCCTTGTTGCGAGGCTCCGCCCGATTTGGAAGAGTAAAAATCGGAGAAAGCTAATGGATATCAAATGGTTGGAAGACTTTTTGAGTGTTGCTAGGACGGGAAATTTTTCACAATCGGCAAGTGAACGCAATGTTACCCAGTCGGCCTTTAGTCGGCGCATCAAGTCCTTGGAACAATGGGTGGGAGTCGCCCTGATAGATCGCTCGTCGTACCCTACGCGGTTGACCCCTGCGGGAGAAAAATTTCGTGAAGCGGCGCGTGAAGCAAGCTCTTCACTGTCGACGGTGCGTCAGGAACTTCGAAATGGGACGCACGCAAATCGCAAGCTGCTGCGAATCGCTGTACAGCACTCTCTTGCAAGCCAGTTCCTTGTCCAGTGGCTGGCCAATTTGCCGCTTGGGAATGACGATATTCTGGTGCGCGCGACTGCTGACAACCTCCATGACTGCGTTCGCGATCTGGAAGAAGGAAATGTTGATCTATTGATCCGCTATGCACATGCCGACTTGCCGCTACAACTCGACACCAAGCAATACCCGTCGCTCATCATTGCCGAAGAAACCCTCGTTCCCTGCTCAAAACCCGATAGCCATCGGAACCCTCTCTATGCTGTAAGGCCTGAGACACAGGCCCCGGTTTCTTGGCTGACCTATAGCGGCGAGGCGTTCCTAGGAAGAGCCACGGCTTTGGCCATTGGCCGGGCTGCGCCGGCATTGGTCTTGCACCCGATTTTCGAAAGTGCTTTGACAGAGGCACTTCGCGCAGGCGCTATTCACGGATTGGGCGTGGCATGGTTGCCAGCTCGAACTGTCGGGGAGGACCTTATGCGAAGTAAGCTGGTAAGGGCTGGACCCGCTGAATTTGACGAACCGTTGCAGATCTGCGTGCATGCTGGCGACAAGTTGGCGCTCAGTGATCGACTGGGACCAGTTTGGGATGCGATCCAGCGTACAGCCCTGCCACCCTTGAATTGATAACCCGTTCAAAAACTATGCAACCTATGAATAGTTCGGGATGCAAATGTCATTGGACTGGTAGCGTCACTCACCCTAGTATTTGTCCCTATCAACTGTACGGCCCTGCAAATTCATGAACCTTGAAAAATTCCCGCGGGTCCGTCTTGGTCATTGGCCGACCCCATTGGAGCCTATGAACCGTTTACGGGAGCAACTTGGCTCACCGCGCCTTTTCATTAAGCGCGACGATTGCACGGGCTTAGCCAGTGGCGGTAGTAAGACTCGTAAGTTAGAGTTCCTTGTCGGGGACGCCCTAAACCAGGGCGCCGACACCCTTTTGACCCACGGGGCGGTTCAATCAAACCATGTTCGGCAAACGGCTGCTGCAGCGGCGTTTTCGGGATTGGCCTGCCAGGCGATCCTGGAGGCAAGGGTTCAGAGCGCCCCCGCAGAGTACGCAGAATCGGGCAACGTCTTTCTAGATACGCTTTTGGGCGCCCAACTTCATCATGTGGACAGCGGAACCAATATGGATGCGGCATTGGAGACACTTGCTGCCGAGTTGCAGAGCGCAGGCCGCAAGCCCTACATCATTCCTGGTGGCGGATCCAACGCGCTGGGTTCGCTCGGCTATGTGGAGTGTCTGCGCGAATTGCGTGACCAATGCATCGCCCAGGGACTAAAAAGGCCCCATATTGTGCATGCGACCGGTAGCGCTGGCACACAGGCCGGACTCGTGGCCGGGGCACACGCTCTTGGCTTGAAATGGCCCATTACAGGAATTGGTGTACGTGCCCCGCAGCAGGTGCAGGAAGCACGGGTGTTCAGTTTGGCGCAACGCGTTCTTGGTTTAATCGGGCATGGCGTCGCATTGCCCCGAGACGCCGTGGTGGTGGATGACCGCTTCATTGGCGAGGGCTACGGCATCCCGACCGACGGCATGCGGGAGGCGGTCAGGATGATGGCGTCATTGGAGGGGATCTTGATTGATCCGGTGTACACGGGAAAGGGCCTGGCCGGGATGATCGCATTGCTGCGAGATAAGAAATTTGAACCTGATGAGGACATAGTATTCGTGCACACCGGGGGATCGGCCGCACTTTTCAGTTATCGTTGGGCATTTTAGGATATTGTTTAATCACAATTCATACCTTATTGAAGCCTTCCGTCTTGCACGGGTCCGTACATGAGCACGAGCACTTTCATTAATTTTTATAAAAGGAAATATTGATGACTCCCTGGAATATTTTCACGCGGCTTCTGAACATCGGCACATGCGCCTTGGTTTTTTCGTTGGCCTCGCCGACGATCGCCCAGACCACGCCGCAAAAGGGTGGAACGCTTGTCGTCTTGGTGCAGCCTGAGCCGCCGACATTGGCCGCCTATCAAAGTACGGCGGGGCCAATCGGTCAGGTGAGTACCAAGGTCTATGAAGGCTTGCTGGAGTACAGCTTTGAACTCAAGCCGATTCCTAGCCTGGCTAAGTCATGGACCATCAGTCCCGATGGCAAGACCCTTGTCTTTAAGTTGCAGGAAGGGGTGAAGTTCCACGATGGCAAGGCGTTCACCAGCGCCGATGTCCAGTTTACAGTGATGGATGTCTTAAAAAAGGTGCACCCACGGGGCATCAGCACCTTTCGAGCCGTGACTGGCATCGACACCCCCGATCCACTGACGGCCGTGTTTCACTTAAGTGAACCCGCGCCGTACATGATGATGGCGCTGTCGTCGTACGAGTCACCAATGTTGCCAAAGCATATTTATGGCGAAGGAGACATAGCGCGCCATCCTAAAGCGGATACCCCGATTGGTACTGGCCCTTTCAAATTCGTCGAGTGGCAGAAAGGGCAATTTATGCGTTTCGACCGAAATGCAGACTACCGCAAACCGGGCCTACCTTATGTTGACCGCATTGTGGCCCGTTTCATAGCCGATGGCGGAACCCGATCGGCCACATTGGAGACGCAGGAAGTGCACATGGGCGGCTTTGCTGCAATTCCTCCTGTAGATGTCAAACGGCTACAGTCCTTGGCGCACATTGCTGTTACCGCCAAGGGCTACGAGATGCAGTCCCCTATCGTACAACTTGATTTCAATACCACGAAAGCACCCTTCGATAATGTCAAAGTTCGCCAAGCGGTGGCCTTCGCCATCGACCGAAAGTTCGTTATTGATAATGTTTGGTTCGGTTTTGGTCGACCAGCCACTGGACCCATCCATTCAAACTTTAAGGCTAACGGGCTATTCACGCCAGAAGTCAAGAACTACAACGTATCCAATGGCGTCGAATTGGCGAATAAGCTACTAGACGAAGCTGGCAAGCCGCGTGGTGCTGACGGTGTCCGATTCGAAATCATACACGACATAACTCCTTATGGGGAAGAGTGGCGCCGTTTTGGGGAGTACATGCAGCAACAGATGCTTAAGGTGGGCATTAAAGTTACCTTGCGCTATGAAGATGTGCCGAGCTGGTTGCGGCGCGTTTACACAAACTATGACTATCAGATTACGAGCAATTGGATCCAGACACTGGCCGATCCGGTGATTGGTGTGCATCGGCTTTACCACTCCAATGCGATTAAGCCCGGAACTGTTTTTGTCAACGACTCGCGTTGGAGTACCAGGGAGACAGACGACTTGATGAGTGGCGCCGCATTGGAGACCGACGCGAAAAAGCGCGCGAATGCCTACCATGACTTTCAAAAGCGTGTCGTTGAGGCCAGTCCGCTGGTATTCGTTCACGAACTGGATTTCGTAACGGTGTATAACAAGAAAGTGAACAATTTTCCATTGAGTCCCCTGGGCCTGTATTCTTCATTTGATCAGGTTTGGCTTGCGAAGTAATTGAGCCGATATGTCCGCGCGGCCCAAGAATGGAACGGACTGGTCCAGGAGCGTTGGCTATTCGCTGTACCGCTTAGCGCAGGCGGTTCCAACGGTTCTCGTGATCGTGGCACTCAACTTCATGCTCTTGCAGTTAGCGCCGGGTGATGCTGCCGATGTTCTGGCTGGCGAGGCCGGCTCCGCCACTCCCGAGTTTATGGCGCAACTGCGCCAGAAGTTCGGGCTCGATCAGTCGGTAGTCATGCAACTTCTTTTGTACATGAAGAATATCGTCTGCTTCGATCTTGGGTTTTCCTTTCGGCATAACATGCCGGTAGCACAACTGATCCTTGGGCGCTTGGGGCCGACCCTGCTGCTGATGCTCACGGTTTTTACGCTCTCGGTCGCAACCGGAGCAGCGCTTGGCAGTCTTGCCGCGCGCAACTTGAACCGCTGGCAGGACAACATGATCTCAATGTTGACTGTCCTGACCTACGCGACGCCGGTGTTCTGGGCGGGCCTGATGCTCATAGTGGTCTTTTCCATCAAGCTTGGCTGGTTTCCCACAAGCGGCATGACCCAGGTGGCAGCGTTTCATGAGGGAGCAGCCAAGCTGCGAGACATTGCGCATCATTTGGTTCTGCCCGCAGTGACGTTGACTATGTTCTATCTCGCCCTGTACACCCGACTCATGCGCGCTTCGGTGCTTGAGCAGTTCTCGATGGATTATGTCGTCACTGCGCGTGCAAAGGGACTAACGGAACGACAGATAGCGCGTCGACACGTTCTACGCAACGCACTGCTTCCGGTAGTTACCATGGCTGGGGTTCAGGCTGGTGCGCTGCTCGGTGGCGCTGTCGTGGTGGAGACGGTATTTGCCTGGCCTGGTTTGGGCCTGCTAGCCTACGAATCGCTATTCGCACGGGACCTCAACTTGTTGCTTGGCATCTTCTTTATCTCAACTTGCTTGGTCGTACTTGTTAACCTGCTAGTCGATTTGGGGTATTCCCTGCTCGATCCGCGCATTGAATTGCGCTGAACAGTGAAAGAAGCTTTCTCTCGTTTTGTCCGCCACCGCCTAGCCTTGGCCGGCTTGGTTCTGCTTCTCTGCGTTGTTGTCGCTGCAGCGCTGGCCGGGACTTTGTATCCCGCCGACCCCTTCAGCCTAGTTGGTAAGCCGTTTCAGCCACCTTTCGGAGAATATCCGTTGGGAACCGACATGCTAGGGCGTGACCTCGCGGCTGGCGTCCTGTATGGGGCCCGCACGACTTTACTGGTTGGTTTGGTAGCCACATTGATTGCCACGGTCGTGGGAGTGGCGGTGGGCGGACTCGCGGGTTATTTCGGTGGTCGCCTAGACAACGCCTTGATGCGCTTGACCGAACTATTTCAAACGATTCCGTTTTTCCTTTTTGCGATTCTCCTTATTGCCGTACTCGGTGCAACCGTGGGCAGCGTTATTTTTGCGATTGCTGTTGTTTCGTGGCCACCGATGGCGAGACTCGTGCGTGGCGAATTCATGGCGATACGTAATCGAGAGTTTGTGCAGGCCTGCGTCGCGATGGGCATGGGACACACCCGAATCATTTTCGTTCACATCTTGCCTAACACGTTGTCATCGATTATTGTGACGGGTTCGCTGATGGTGGCCACTGCAATCCTCATCGAATCGGGGTTGTCGTTCCTTGGACTGTCCGACGCGAATACGATGAGTTGGGGTTTCATCATCGGTTCGGGTCGAACGGTTTTGCGTACCGCTTGGTGGATTTGCGCCATGCCCGGCATGGCCATTCTGCTCACGGTCATGGCGATTAACTTGGTCGGCGATGGTCTGAACGACGCATTGAACCCGCGCTTGCGCTCGCTATGACGGTGCCGCCGCTGCTGCGAATAGAGGGCCTGAGTATCAGCCTGCCGGCCAATGCAGATAGGCGTTACGCCGTGGAAGACGTAAGTCTGAGCCTCTCGCGCAACGAAATCCTTTGCGTAGTGGGCGAATCCGGTTCTGGAAAATCTGTGATGTCACGTTGTGTGCTCGGGCTGTTCGCTTCGCGCCATGTGATGCCCTGCGCGGGACGCATTCTCTTCGAAGGTGAGGATCTGCTGCAAGCAGCTCCCGAGCGCTTGCGCGCGCTGCGGGGTAATCGCATCGCAATGATCTTCCAGGAGCCAATGACGGCACTCAATCCGGTGCTGCGCATTGGTGCGCAGATTGACGAGGTGCTTGAAGTGCACCAGACAGCTGACAAAATGGCACGCCGAATACGCGTGCTCGAAATGCTCGCAGCTGTTCATCTGCCAGATCCGGAAAAAATTCTCACAGCTTATCCGCACCAGTTGTCCGGCGGGCAGCGGCAGCGAGCGATGATCGCGATGGCGCTGGCTTTGCAACCGGACATTTTGATTGCTGACGAGCCCACGACGGCCCTGGATGTGACTACGCAAGCGCAAATCCTCGCGCTAATCCGGGAAGTCCAGCGCAAACAGGGCATGGGTGTTATTTTTGTGACGCACGATTTCGGTGTCGTGGCCGAAGTTGCCGATCGAATCGCGGTGATGCAGCATGGCCGGATCGTCGAGCAAGGCACATCGAACGAGGTGCTGAGTCGGCCACGCGCCGATTACACGCGCACCCTATTAGCGGCCGTGCCGAGCCTCACCCCGGGTCCAAAGCGTGATTTCAGCACCGCGGCCGTGGTTGTGGTCGTCAAGGATCTGAACAAGAGTTTTCGTACCGGCAGCAGCTGGTTTGGCGGAGCAGTGCGTCGCGTCGACGCTTTGGCGGGTGTCAGTTTTAATGTCCGCAGGGGAGAGACGGTGGGCATTGTTGGGGAGTCGGGCTCAGGAAAGACCACAGTGGCGCGTTGCATCGTCCGTTTATTGGAGGCCGACAGCGGGGAAATTCTAATCAACGGCCAGGACATTGTTAGCCTAGATCAGCGTGCGTTGCGGCCGATACGCAAGCGTGTCCAGATGGTATTTCAAGACCCCTTTGGTTCCCTGAACCCTCGCCGCACCGTCGGACAACTGATACAGGAGGGGCCCATCGTCCACGGTGTAACCGTGGCTAACGCGCGGGCCCGCACCGTGGAATTGCTGGAACTAGTGGGACTTGACCAGCGCGCAGTTGATCGTTATCCGCATGAATTCTCAGGCGGCCAGCGCCAGCGCATTGGATTGGCGCGAGCGCTTGCTTTGGAGCCAGAAATTCTCGTGGCGGATGAACCAGTTTCTGCCCTTGACGTGTCAGTTCAAGCACAAGTGCTGAGCCTGCTCGCCGACATTCGAGCGCGCTTGGGACTTACGATTGTATTTATCACGCACGACCTGCGCGTAGCTAGTCAGGTTTGCGATTCTGTCGCGGTGATGCGACATGGACGAATAGTTGAGTTCGGTTCTGTTGCTGATGTATATGCTGATCCTAAGCATGCTTATACCCGGGAGCTTCTGGATTCTGTTCCTGGTCGCCTATGGAGCGATTCCAATGATGCTAAGAACTTGAGAGGCACTGCGGTTTGAAACAAGCACGGATTCCCGAGGCTCTTGATGCGCAGCCACTAGCCAAGCTGACCGTCGCCTTGCGCAGCGGAACTGCTACGGCGGTTGACCTCGCCCATGCTGCAATGGCGCGAATCGATTTGCTGGAGTCAAAACTGCAGGCTTTTTCGCACCTTGACCCTGAGAGGATGTTCAGGTCTGCGCGAGCGATCGATCAATTGCGCGCAGCCGGAGTTGACTTGGGGCCGCTTATGGGTCTTCCAGTAGCCGTTAAAGATCTGTTCAGTATTGATGGCATGCCAACGACCGCGGGCTCGCGCATCGACGTCCAAGACCTTGTACCGCCTCAAAGCAGTTTCGTGGACATGCTGCATCGGGCCGGTTGTGTGCTGATTGGAAAGACGCGTACGACCGAGTTCGCGCTCGGCGGCTTCAACATGAGCCCACCAATCCCATGGAATCCCACAGACATGAATGAGCCGCGCATGACTGGCGGCTCAAGTCATGGGTCGGCCGTGGCAATGGCCGCAGGACTGGCCGCTTTTACGGTTGGCTCAGACACAGGGGGTTCGGTACGCCAGCCCGCTGCTCTATGCGGCGTGGTTGGCTACAAAGCTACAACGACGCATTGGCCCCGTGAAGGTGTTTTTCCGATGTCACCGCTGTTCGACAGCGTGGGCATCTTCACCAGAAGCGTTCGTGACGCCGCTTATGTGGAAGCTGGACTCGCACACCGCGCGTTGGCTCCTGTCAGAGCGGTTGCCACATTGAAATTGGCGTTGCCAGGGCATCACTTTATGAGTGAGCTTGATCCCGAAGTTGCTGAATGCTTCAATCGAGCTCTCAATCTCTTGCGCACCGCTGGTGCAAGCATCATAAATATCGACCTTCCTGAGGCCGCCGAAATCGACGCTGTATTTAGTCGCCTTGTTCCCGCTGACGTCCTGGCTTTTTTAGGGCGTGAACGCCTGCGCCTGCAGTCCGATAGGCTTGACCCGGTCGCCCAACAGCGGTTGCAGGCGGCGTTTACCCTTCCGGCAGATGAGTATGCGCAGATGGTCGCGCGGCAAAGGGTATTGGAGGTGATGATCTATGACCGCTCGCGTGGTATCGACGCGTGGATCACTCCCACGGTACCGTTACTACCTGAGCGCACCTCAGGTTTCAAGACGGTATCAGCGGTAGCCGATTGGAATCGCTTGGCCACCAGGAACACCCGCCCAGCCAATCTGTTCAACCAGTGTGGCATCTCGCTGCCAATCGGCCATCTTGGTGCAGGTCTCCCGGTTGGACTGCAGCTTTGTTCCAGCGCCAATACGGACACGCTGCTACTGCAAACTGCCATGGCGGTGGAGGAACTGTTAGGCCCACTTGTGGCATGAGTCGTCGGTTGCCTGTGGTGGCGCCGGCTCTTGGGCCTTCCCCTTGAATCAACTTGGGGGGCCTGCCGTGAAGAGCCCATCACACCGCCTGATGACAGCCCGCGTTGGACATCTCGTCTTGCGACGCTAGGCGGGGCGAGGCAAGCAAGGCCTGAATTTGGAAGGTGTCCACGGTTGGCAGATGTCAGCGCAGACCAACGAAGTGCAACTGCATGGCGCTCTATTCGACCCTGTTCCTATACTGGACGGACTACCGCCAGGCGAATCTCGGCTGATGCAAAACCGGCCACCCCGGGGTTCAGAAAACCGGGGCCGAGCGCATCGTAAATCGCGGTCAGCACCGGGTTGTGACTGGCGGGCGCCATCGCCCTGTGCCAGCGTGCGTTGGCCGTCAAAAAGCGCGATGCGTTCGCGGTGCCGCGCAGTTTCCGGCCTTCGCCCTGCAGCGCCAGCATGTCGTCGTCGTCGCGATGGATGGCTGTGCCCGCGGCGCGGGCGCGCCGACATCTCAGGATTCCTTGCGATTGATCGTCAGCAGGTTCTTCTTGACCAGCAGCAACATGGCGACCAGCGTGTTGCGCTGCTTGTCGTCGAGTCCTTGCAGGATCCGCTCGCTCATGTCCTGGCTGCGGTGGCGCATCACCTTGACCAGGGTGATGCCTTTGGCCATCAGGTGGACCCGCTTGACACGCCGGTCTACGGCGTCCGCGTTTCGCTCGATGAATCCCGAACTCTCGAGCCGGTCCAATAGGCCGCCGAGCGCGGCCTTTCCCAGGTCGAGCATGCCGGCCAGGTCGCTTTGGCTCATTCCGTCGTGACGCGACAGGTAGGCCAGCACCCACCATTGGGACCGCGTCGCGCCAAAGGGCTTCATGAACTCGTCAAAGGCGACGCGCCGCAACCGCGACACGTCGTGCATGATGAACCCTAGACTCTGGTCCCAGTTGTTGGCGTCTAGCGCGGCAGCATCGGCTTTGCCGGCTGCCGGTGATTTCGCAGGCGCCTTGGCCTTTCCTGCAACCAGTTTTAATCGCCGCCTGACCGCAACTGCGCTTGCCATGATGTTTTGACCCCTTGTTGGTGGACAAAGCCGGTTCGGGCGGCGAACGATCTCGTCGATCAGGCGCGCCAAGCTGCTGCGCCGAGGGCGCTGCCCATTATGGCCCCACGCTCGCAGTCGGCCGATTCGCCGCTGCGCAAGGCCGCGGGAGCGCGGAAATCGCAGTCGGCAAGGGCAATATAAGGAGGCCTTTCTCGCTGAACAGGCAGTGATTTCCGGTACGATATACCGAGTAGAATTTAAAAATACCCGCCAATGCCGGACGTTTATCGCCACGCCCTGATCGGCCCCCACTGTCAACAGGACCTCGCGTTCGCAACCAGAGAATCGGGATGAACTTTCCTGTCGGGCAGGACCCTAAGCAAAAGCGCCCGCAGACCATTGCCGACCTGCCGGTGCAGCGCGCCAGCGCGCCGGGCAGTGCGGCCGAAAGCCGCGCGCGCTTCTTTAATTCCGGAAACGCATTCGACATCCAGTTGCCGCCCGTTCCGGACCACATTTTTGTCGACGAGCCGCTGCGCGCACTCGCGGCTGACACGCCGACGTGCCTGATCGCCTGCGACCTGTCGCAGCATATGGCCTGCGCCTTTGCCGCCACGACGCCGCTGATCCTTGCGCGTTACGGTCGGATCCGGGCCGGCGAAAGCCTGCCAACCGCATTCGACGCCAGCGGCGTTGTCTGCTATGTGATCCAGGGCCAGGGAACCACCACCGGTGCGGCCGACGCCATCGCATGGGGCGTCGGCGACGTGTTCATTCTCCCCGGCGGCGAAGCGTTTTTGCATAGTGCGCAATCCGACGCTGTCCTGTGGCTGGTCAGCAATGAACCCCAACTGGCTTTCGAAGCCCTGCGCGCGCCGCTGCAGGGCCGCGCGCCGACCGATCTGGTGCACTATCGCTGCGCAGAGATTGCCCGCCAGCTCAAGATGATCCAGGACATCGGCCGGGACGAGGCGACAGCCGGCACGGCGGTGCTATTTTCTTCGGACCGGCAGGAGGCCCGCCGCAACGTGATGCCGACGCTGACGCTGGCCATGAATGCCTTGCCTGCGGGAGGCTTCCAGCGCCCGCATCGGCACAACGCCGCCGCCGTGATGCTGCTGATGGGCGAGGAAGGCTGCTATTCGCTGATGGACGGACGGCGCAAGGACTGGGTCCAATGGGCGACGACGGTGACGCCGCCCGGCATCGTGCACTCGCACTACAACCAGGGCGGCCGTCAGGCGATGTTTCTGGTGGTGCAGGACGGCGGGCTTTATTACCATGCGCGCGCGATGGGATTTTCCTTTGCCGAGCAGCCGGCGCTGCAGCCCTAGCCCAATCGTTTTCAACAAGGAGTCACGCCATGACCATGGATGTTGCCGCCAGGCGCAAGGATGCCTGCAACCGCTTTCTGCGACGGGCGCATGCCGTACTCGATCTGGAGGGTAGTACGCCCTCGGCGCTGCACGCGCTCAAGCTCAAGCTGACCGCGCTCGCCGCGCGCACCGAACTGTTTGCGGTGAGCGACTTTCCGATGCCGCTGGCCCAGGGTAGGCTGCACACGCTGGTGGCAGAAGCCGACGATGGCCTCGGCCTGCATTTGCTGATCGGCATGCCGGGCAAGATGTCGCAGCCGCATTCGCACGGCATCTGGTGCGTCAACGCCTCGGTATCGGGAAAGGAGCGCCATGTGCTGTGGCGCCGCACCGACGACGCAAGCAAGCCCGGCTACGCGACGATCGCGCGCACCGGCGAAGTGCTGATGGAGCCCGGCCATGGCTACGCGATGGCCGACCTGGACATTCATAGCCAGGAAGTGGTTGGCCGGCAGCCGTCGGTCATCCTGGCGCTGTATGGCTACACCTTTGAGCGCTTCACCTCGGTGGTCTGGTACCAACCGGAGTTCTCTTCGGTTCGCGCGCTGCCCTCGCGCCGTGCGGTGGCTGCGTCATGAGCGCCCCGGCCCGCGCCAGCCGCGCCAAGTCGCCGAAGTCGCCCGCCGGCTTCCAGGTCACGATTGGCAATACCGGCGCGCTGATCCGCTGCGCCGCCGACGAAACGGTGCTGCATGCAGCGATGCGCGCAGGAATTGACTATCCCCACGCATGCGCCAGCGGCAATTGCGGCATGTGCCTGTCGCAACTCGTGGCGGGCAAGGTGGCGATGCTGCCGCGCGCCGACGCCACCCTGAGTCCGGAGCAGGCCGCCTCTGGAAAGACGCTGGCATGCCGCGCGATGCCCTGCTCGGACCTGTCGATCCGCTGGCTCGGCCGAACCGGTCGTTGAGCCGGATGCCGATCCTTTTTGCGCGGGTCTCTATGTTCGCATACTGTATACTGAGATAGCTTTTGCCGATGCGATCGCCGCGGGCCTGACGGCGGGCCATTTTCAACACCAGGAGATATTCATGTTGCCCAGCACCCTGCGCCAAAGTCTTGGCAAAGCCGCAAGCGCCTTGGCGCTGTCCATCGGTAGCCTTATGGCGATCACCGCGCCGGCACAGGCGGCCGTGCCCGACGTCACGGCCGCCATTTCGGTCGATGTTTTCTCTACCGATCCGACCAAATTTTTCGCCGCCAACGACTACCTGTTGATGGCCAATGTGTATGAAAGCCTGTACGGCCACGACGAAAAAGGCAACCTGATTCCGACGCTGGCAAGCGCCGTCGTGATCAAGGATGACGGCCTCACCTATGAGTTCACGCTGCGCGCGGGCGTGAAGTTCCATAACGGCAATCCGTTCACCGCAGAAGATGTTCGCTTCAGCTGGCAAAAGGCGGTCGACCCGGTGCGCAAGTGGCCGCGCGCCGGCGTGCTCGCCGCCAACATCGCCGATGTCGAGATCGTCAGCCCGCTCAAGGTGCGGATCAAGCTTAAGAAGCGCGACGCCGGAATGATGGAAAACCTGGACACCAACCTGTACATGCTGTCGAAAAAGCATGTGGAGAGCGTGGGCGACGTGGTCTTCGGCGACAACCCGATGGGCACCGGACCGTTCAAGTTCAAGGAACGCAAGATCAAGGAGTACATCGCGCTCGAGGGCTACGCCGGCTACTGGGGCAAGCCGCCTGAGGTCGGCAAACTGATGCTGCGCATCGTGACCGACGAGTCGACCCGGCTCGCGCAGCTGCAGTCCGGCGAGGTCGACATTGTCGACAACGTGTCGCCCTTCCTAGCCGTGCGGATGAAGGGGGTCCAGGGCCTCAAGGTGATACAGGCGCCGACCTTGCGCAACATGTACATCATGATGAACGCCACCGGCAAGAACGAGCGGATGAAGAACGAAGAAGTACGCCGTGCCCTGATGACGATGGTCGAGACCGAGAAGTTGACCAAGAGCGTCTACCTGGGATTTGCCGCTCCGGCCAAGCTCAACTGTGGCCCCGGCGGGACTGGGTGCACCGGAACGCCGGCGCCGCGCATCGACGCGCAGCAGGCAAGAGCGGCGCTGACGAAGGCCGGCTTCGATTTTTCCAAGCCGCTGAATTTCGTCGGCATGGCAGCGGGCTCGATTCCGCAGACGCGCGAACTGGTCGAGGCGCTGGCGCAGCGTTTTTCCGAAGCCGGCGTGCAGACCAAGATCACCCTGCTTGAATACGCTGCCTGGGTGCAGGCCGAGCAGACCAAGAGCCCCGACGTCGACCTGATCTTCTGCATGTTCCCGGACTACAGCAAGGAGCCCAGCGGTCGCTTGCAACGTGGTATGCGCAGTGGCAGCATGTTCTCGTGGTACGAGGACCCTGTGCTGGACGACATGATCGACAAGATGAACGACTTCTCCGACGTAGCGGCGCGCGAGAAGCACATCAGCGGTATTTACCAGCGCATCAACGACAAGGCGGCGATTATCCCGCTGTGGGCGACCGACACCATCTTTGTGTCGCGCAACAATATCCAGTGGCTTCCGACCGCAAACGCGACCTGGCCGGTGTTCAAGAACATCATCAAGAAAGGCCAATAAGGGCCTGCCGTCCCGGGAAAGCTCCCGGCGGTTGTCCAAGCCACAAGCCCGCTTCGCAGCGGGCTTTTTTGTGCCTACCGCTATTGCAGTGCGCAGGATGGTTCTGCGGCCGCCTTCGCACGGGCTCTTGCGGCGGAAACCACCCCGGATGGCAGGCGCGCGGGCCGCCAAGGCGCCGACAGCCTAAGCGGCGATCTGTTCTATGTGATGGCAGCGCGCTTGGTGGCCGCTGTCGATCTCGCGCAGCGCCGGCGCCTGCTGCGCGCACAGCGCGGTCGCGTGCGGACAGCGGGTATGGAAGCGGCAGCCGCTGGGCGGGTTGATCGGGCTTGGAAGCTCGCCGCCGGCGCCGAGTGGGCGGATCGGCGTGTCGGCAGAACCGGCTGCCACCAGCTGGCGGGTGTACGGGTGCAGCGGCCGGTTGAAGACCTGCGCCGCCGTGCCGATCTCGACCAGCTGCCCCAGATACATCACGCCGACGTCGGTCGACATATAGCGCACGATCGCGAGATCGTGGCCGATAAACAGGTAGGTCACGCCGAGCTTGCGCTGCACATCCTCGAGCAGCTTGAGTATCTGCGCACGCACAGAGACATCGAGCGCCGACACCGACTCGTCGAGCACGATGATGTGCGGGTCTACCGACAGCGCGCGCGCAATCGCGATGCGCTGTCGCTGGCCGCCGCTGAACTCGTGCGGATACTTATGCAAGCCGTCGCTGCGCAGGCCCACCATGTCCATCAACCCGGCGGCGCGCGCTTCGCCTTGCTTCCATGACATCCTGCCTTGCGCGACCAGTGGCTCGGCGATGATCCTGCCTACAGTGAGCCGCGGACTCAAGGCGCCATACGGATCCTGCAGCACCGCCTGCACCTTACTGCGGTACGCGCGCTCGGCCGCGCGGTCCTGCGCGAATATGTCCATGCCGTCGACCAGCAGGGTGCCGGCGCTCGGTGGCTCGAGTTTGAGCAGCATCTTGGCGACGGTGGTCTTGCCGCTGCCCGACTCGCCCACCAGACCGAAGGTGCTGCCCGGCGCCACCTTGAAGGAGACGCCGTCGACCGCCAGCACCGTGGGCGCCGGTTTGAAGAAGTGCTGCCGGCTCAGGCGGTAGCGCTTGTACAGGTCCCGCGCCTCGATCAGCGGCCGCTCCGCCGGCGGCACCAGTCGGGTTGTGGATGGCCCGGTGGCCGCGCTCATACTGCGGCCCCCTCTCGCCGTGCGCTGGGCGTGCCGTCCCCATGCCAGCAGACCACCTCGTGCTGCACGCCGACCCTACGCTGTGGCGGCATCGCGCGGCTGCACCGGTCGGTGGCGTGCTGGCAGCGCTCGGCAAAGGCGCAGCCGCTGCCAAGTTGGTCCAGGCGAGGCACCTGGCCGGGTATGGAGTTGAGTTCCACCCGGCCGTCGACGACGCGCGGCATCGATCCAATCAGCCCCTGCGTGTAGGGATGCTGCGGGTCGCCGAAGACACTGCGCGTGGGGCCGGACTCGACGATGCGCCCCGCGTACATGACGATGGTGCGGTCGCTGATGCGTCGTACCACGCCCAAGTCGTGCGTCACGATGATGATCGCCGTCTGTGCGCTGTCGCGGATCTCGCAAAACAGCGACAGAATTTCCTCCTGCACGGTCGCATCAAGCGCGGTCGTCGGCTCGTCGGCGATCAGCAGTTTGGGCGATGCTGCGGTAGCAAGAGCGGTGAGGATGCGTTGCTTCATGCCGCCGCTCATCTGGTGCGGGTATTGCCGCACGCGCATCTCCGGCGCCGTGATGCGCACCTTACGCAGCAGCTCAACCGCCTGCTTTTCTCCCGCGTGCGATCCTGGGTGGCGTAGCCGCAGCACCTCGGTCGCCTGGTCGCCGATGGTGAACAGCGGGTCGAGCGAGGTCATTGGGTTTTGCAGGATCATCGCCAGGTCGCGCCCACGGATCGCCTGCATCTGCGCGGCAGACAGCTGCATCAGGGGCTGCCCGTCGAAAACGACGTCACCGCTGACGCGCGCGCTATCGGGCAGCGAGCGCATCAGCGCGCTGCACATGGTCGACTTTCCGCTGCCCGATTCGCCGACGACGCCGACGATCTCGCCGCGCTCGACATGGAAGCTTGCGCCGGCCACTGCGGCGACGGGCTTGCCGCGGGGGCCGAATTCAACGCTGAGCGCGCGCACGCTGAGGAGTGACATGCTGCTACCGGTCAAAGTCCGCTGCGCGGATCGAGCCGCGACTGCAGCCAGTCGCCCAGCGCGCTGAAGCTGAGCACCGAGAGGAAAATGACCAGGCCCGGAAACAGCGCCAGCCACCAGGCAAATCCCATGAAAGACTTGGCGTCGGCGAGCATCACGCCCCAGGAAACGCTGGGCGGTTGCACGCCCAGCCCCAGAAAGGACAACGCCGACTCGAGCATCATCGCGCGTCCTACGTCCAGGACGGCCAGGATGGCCACCGAGTTGAAAGCGTTCGGCAGCACGTGGCGCAGCGCAATCATGACGCGCGAAACGCCCGCGATGCGCGCGAGCATGACGAAGTCGCGCTCCTTGATCGAGATGACCTCGCTGCGAACCAGCCGTGCGTAACGGGCCCAGTTGGTCAAGATCATGACGATGATGATG
>CAISIP010000533.1 GCA_903885415.1 uncultured beta proteobacterium | reverse complement strand
CGCCTCGACCAGAAACTGCAGCGCCGGATGGCGCCCGTCTGCCCAGTCGATTCCAGCGGGCTTATGCAGCAGCAAGGTGGCAGGCAAGACGGGATCGAGCCGGGCCTTGGGGTCCAACTCCACCCGCTGCTCGAGCACCTTGAACTGCGGCGTTTGCACCACCTGCCCATCGACCCGAACCCAGCCGCCTTCGATGTACTGCTCAGCCTCGCGGCGCGAACAAGGCAGCATCTGGGCCAGGCGTTTCGCCAAACGAACCGGCTCGGTCATCGTCGTGGGCTCCGTGGCGGCTGGTTCAGTCAGCCGCCAGCAACGCTGGCACCTGCGCCAGCAGGCTCTGGCGCTTCGCAGTTGCGGCCCCCAGCAGCGCAAAACCCAGCAGCGTACCGTCGGAGCCGACAAAGTGCGCCTCGCAGGCTTCGGTCGTGCTTTCGACGGACCACTGGCCCTGCGCGCCGGCCGCGGGTGGGCATACGACGGTCGGGCAGGCGGGCGTCTTCACCACCACGGGCATCGCCGGATACAGCACCGCACTTGGTGTGCCGCACAGGGTCGCCGCCAGCGCGCGCGCCTGTTGCATCAGCGGCAACACATAGGGCAGGTTCAATCCTTCGACTTCGGCGCAGTCACCGATGGCATAGACATTGCGCGCGGAGGTCGCCAGCATCCGATCGACGGCGACGCCACGGTTCACCGCGATGCCGCAGCCCTGCGCCAACGCGACGCGCGGGCGCAGCCCGATCGCCGACAGCACCAGGTCCGCCTGCAGGATGGCTCCGTCGCTGAGCGCGATGGCGAAGCCTGCCCCGCTGCGGTCAACCCGGTCGGCCACAACGTCGAAGCGAAACTGCACGCCAACGGCCTCGAGTCTGCCGCGCAGGTAGACGCTGGCCTGCTGGGGAAGCAGGCGCGACAGCGGATGCTGTGCGAGGTCGATCACCGTGGGCACGATGCCGCGCGACAGCATGTCATTGGCGAACTCGCAGCCAATCAGCCCCGCGCCCAGGATCGCGACGGTCTTGGCGCCAGCGAGTGCATCCGAAAAGTGCGCGTAATCGTTCAGATCGTTGACCGACACAACCGCTTCGGCACCCTCGCCCTGCAGCGGCGGGCGGGTCGCGTCCGCGCCCAGCGCCAGCACCAGGTCGCGGTAGCGGTGCGTCTGTCCCTGGGCGGTCGTGATGCTGTGCGCCTGCGTGTCGATGCTGTCAACGCTGCTGTGTGCGAGCACCGTGGCGTTGAGCTCGGCGGCCATCTTGTCGCAGGATTTCATCACCAGCGAGAGCGCCGTCTTTTTGCCGGCCAGCGCATTGGACAGCATCGGCTTGGAATAAAAGTCCGCGGCGTCGCGACTAACGAGCAGCAGCGGGGTTTGGCGGTCGAGCTTGCGGAACTCGCGCGCGAGTGTGTAGGCCGCAAGTCCGCTGCCGATGACAAGAACCGGGTCCATCAGACTTGAACCATCTCGAAGTCGGATTTGGCGACCCCGCAATCCGGACAGTTCCAGTCTTGCGGAACGTCTTTCCAGACGGTTCCGGCGGCGATGCCGTCGTCGGGAATGCCGGCGGCCTCGTCATAAAGGAAGCCGCACACGATACAGATATAGGTTTTCATAGTCGATCCTGATAGCAATGAAGGGGATGGGTCGGGAATGTCTCAAGCCGGATTTTCGGCGATTCAGGCGGCGAGTTGGTCCAGCGCTGCCTGGTAGTGGCTGGCGTGGCGCTGTTCCACCTTGGCCAGGGCCGCGAAGCGCTTGGCAGCCTTGTCCAGCACCGCCTGAAACATCGTCGCGTGCTCGCGCGATTCTGCGATCTGGCCGTCCATCTCGGTGGCGGCCCGGTCGTTGCCCTCGGCCATGGCCGCGTTGCGAAAGGCCGGATACATCTCGGTGTACTCATAGGTCTCGCCCTCAATGGCGAACTGCAGGGCCTTGGCAGGCGTCATGCTGGCGCTGGGGAAAAGCAGGTCGGCGTGGCCGAAGGCGTGCCGTATTTCCTGCTCGGCGGTGTCCTCGAACACCTGCGCCGTGTGCTCGTCGCCCATGGCCCGGCACAGTCTGGCGAAATAACGGTATTTGATGTGGGCCATCGACTCGCCGGCAAAGGCGGCCTCGAGGTTCTTGACGGTCACGGACTCTGGATCATGAAAGGGATTGGACATCGGCAGCTCCTAGCTTGGTGGTGGGGTCAGCCGCAATGGTCCCACCGCGCCAGTGATTTGTAAAAACAATCGTTTCTACGTATCAAATAGTATTTATCAATATTGGGTGCTTCAGCAGACCGGCTAGCACACCGGCGCGGGGCGCCCGCTTATCATTGCCTGCACTTTGCCCCACGGCAGCCCCGACCTATGACCACCGCGAAAGACACGATGGAAACCCTCTCCTACTACTGCGACGACGGCGTCGCGACCCTGGTGCTGAACCGCCCGCAGTCAAAGAACGCGCTCGACGCGACCATGACCCGCGAACTCGACGAACTGCTGGTCCAGATCACCCGGGATGAGGCGCTTCGCTGCCTGGTCATCACCGGCGCCGGCGGCGCCTTTTGCGCCGGTGGCGACGTGCGCCGGATGAACCAAGACGGCGCGCAGTCGCCCGAGCAACGGCGCGCGCAGATGCGCCACGCGCATCGGATCGTGAAGGCGCTGCACGCGCTCGACCGGCCGGTCATCGCGGCCGTGGACGGGCCCGCCTTCGGCGCAGGTTTTTCCATCGCGCTGCTTGCCGACATCATTCTGGCGTCGGACCGCGCGCGCTTTTGTATGGCCTTCGGGCGCATCGGCCTGGTGCCAGATTACGGATCGCTGTACACGCTGCCGCGCGCGGTCGGTCTGCAGCGGGCACGCGAGATCATGTTTTCCGCACGCGACATTGGCGCCCTGGAAGCAAAAGAACTTGGCATCGCACTCGAAGTCATTCCACACGAAGACCTGATGGCGCGGGCGATGGCGATGGCAAGGGCGATTGCCAACGCCTCACCAACCGCCATCGCGATGACCAAGGACGCGCTGCAGGGTTCGCTGGAAAGCAGCCTGGACAGCGTGCTGGAACTCGAAGCCGCCGCCCAGGCCACCGCATTTTCCAGCGCTTACGCCAAGGATGCATTCAGCCGCTTCACCGAAAAGAAGCCCGCGCGATTCCAGTGGCCCCAAGCGCTGCGGCCGGACTGAGCAGCAATTGCGCCTGGGTCGATTGCACCAGCGCTAACGCGCCGGAACATCAGTCGGCCGCAGATCGAATGCACGGGGCGCGAATCCGAGATCATGCGCCGCTTCGGAGTGGTCGAACACCATGTCGCGGCCCATGCGCTCGGCCATCGCGGAGGACCATTTCCGGTAGCGGGG
>CAISIP010000532.1 GCA_903885415.1 uncultured beta proteobacterium | reverse complement strand
GCCTTCGTCACCGAGCAGGTGCCGCAGTGCGGCTACTGCCTGAGCGGCTGGGTGATGACGGCGGCGGCCTTCCTCAAGCGCAAGCCCAAAGCGACGCAGGCCGAGATCGAGGAGGCACTGGCCGGACTCAAGTGCCGCTGCGCCACCCAGGTGGCGATGATGCGTGCCATCCGGCTGGCGCAAAAAAGCATGGCCTGAAGGACGCGGCACCATGAACCCCTCCCCGCACACGAAATTGGCCAGCCCCGCATCGCGGCGCAGCTTTCTCAAGGCCTCGGGCGCGCTGGTCATCGCCGTGGTCTGGGACCCGGTGCTGGCGCACACCACCGCGCAGGGCGCGCTCAGGCCGGCGCAGCCCAACCCGTCACAACTCGACTCCTGGCTGGCGATCCACACCGACGGCAGCGTCACCGCTTTCTTCGGCAAGATCGACATGGGCCACGCGCTCGACATCTCCATCGCGCAGATCGTCGCCGAAGAACTCGACGTCGCGGTCGAGAAAGTCGATGTCCACATGGGCGACACCGCCACCAGCAACAACCAAGGCGGCGCGTCGAGCGCGCTGGGCATTGCGCGCGGCGCACTCCCCCTGCGCAACGCTGCGGCCGAAGCGCGGCGCATCCTGCTCGACATGGCGGCGGCCCGGCTGTCGGTGGGCGTGGCCGAACTGGCGGTGGACGACGGCGTGATCCGGGTCGTGGCCAGCCCGCAGCGAAAGACCAGCTACGCCGAACTCATCGGCGGCAAGCAGTTCTCGGCCGAAGTCACCTGGAACCAGCAGGTCGGCAACTCCATGAACGTGACCGGCAAGGCCAAACCCAAGGCCCCGTCACAGTACAAAGTGGTGGGCCAGTCGGTCAAGCGCCGCGACCTGGTGGGCAAGGTATTCGGACAGATGAAGTACGTCACCGACATCCGGCTGCCCGGCATGCTGCACGCACGGGTGATCCGGCCGCCGGCGGCGGGCGCCGGCGTAGCCAGCGTCGACCAAGCCTCGGTCAGCGGCATCGCCGGCGTGCAGGTGGTGCATGACAAGAACTTTCTGGCCGTTGTCGCGCCCCGGGAATGGGACGCGGTGGTCGCCGCGCGCGAGCTCAAGGTCACCTGGAGCGCAGCGCCGCCGGCCTTCAGCGGCCACGACAAGGTCCACGCGCATCTGCGCGCCGCACCCGTGCTCAAGTCGGAAGATCCGCTCAAAAACGGCGACCTGAAAGCCGCTTTTGCGCAGGCGGCACGCGTCGTCGAAGCCGAGTACGAATGGCCATTTCAGTCGCACGCCAGCATGGGGCCGGCCTGTGCGCTGGCCGATGTGCAGAAGGAGCACGCGACGGTCTGGACCGGTTCGCAAAAACCACATTACGCGCGCGACGGCGTCGCCGCAATCCTCGGCATGAAGCCCGAGCAGGTGCGCGGCGTCTGGGCACCGGGGCCCGGCTCTTATGGCCGCAACGACGCCGGCGACGCGGTGCTGGAGGCCGCCTACCTGTCCAAGCGGCTCGGCAAGCCGGTGCGCTTGCAGTACATGCGCCACGACGCGACCGGATGGGACCCCAAGAGCCCTGCCAGCGTCTCGCACGCCCGCGCCGCCATCGACGCGTCCGGACAGGTGACGGGCTACGACTTTGTCGCCAAGGGCTTCTCGCGCGCCGATATCAACAGCAACGAGTCCGACCCGCGCCACAGCCTGCTGGGCATGGCGCTGGGGCTGCCGCTGAACTACGGAATCGGATTCAACCACCCGGAAGAGAGTTACAAGTTCGCCGCCAAGCGGCTGGGCTGGCAGGTGGTGGCGCCGATGCTCGACCGCAGCTCGCCGCTGCGCAGCTCGCATTTGCGCGACCCGCTGGGGCCCGACATCCATTTCGCCAGCGAGCAGTTCATCGACGAACTGGCCTATGCCACCGGGCAGGATCCGCTGGCGTTCAGGCTCCACCATGTGGAGGCGGCGCGCGACGCCGTCGTGCTGCGCGCGGCGGCCGAGCGTGCCGGCTGGCGGGTGCGCAGCGCCGCGGGCAAACGCCTGCAAAACGCGAGACTACACGGCCAGGGCATCGCCTACGCACAGCGCGCTGGAACCGTGGTGGCGGTGGTGGCCGAGGTCGAGGTCGACCCGGCAAGCGGATCGGTCTGGGCCAGGCGGGTGACCGTCGCGCACGAATGCGGACTGATCATCAATCCCGAGGGTCTGCGCTACACCATCGAGGGCAACGTGACGCAGGGTCTGTCGCGCACGCTGCACGAAGAGGTGCAGTTCAGTCCCACCGCGGTGACCAGCGTCGACTGGGACTCCTACCCGATCCTCGCCATCGGCGAGCAGCCGCAGACCATCGACGTGGTGCTGATCAACCGCCCCGAGGCCGCACCCACCGGCGCCGGGGAGCCGACCATCCGCCTGATACCGGCGGCGGTCGCCAATGCGTTTTACGACGCCACCGGTGTGCGCATGCGCAAGGCGCCGCTGACCCGGGCCAGGGTCAAGGCCGCGCTGGCCTGAGCATCGCCCGCACCCTGCGTGGGCTAGGCGCCCCGACGCAGGGGCCTCAGTCGAAGTCCTGAAAATGGCGCTGCTTGAGCTCGCGCGCCATCTTCTGCGCCTGTCCGATCTGCTGCGTCGTCATCTGCTGCGCGACCTGGTCGCGGCCTTTGGCCGCTTCGGCGTTGCCCGAGACCGCCGCCACGTTGAACCAGCTGTGCGAGCGCACGAAGTCCTGCAGCACACCCTCTCCCTTGGCGTACATCCAGCCCAGATCACCCTGCGCCTGCGGGTGCCTTTGCGCCGCCGCCAGCCGGTACCAGTGCACCGCCTTGGCAGCATCCTGTGCAACGCCCTGGCCCAGGTGGTACAGAACGCCCAGGTTGTACTGCGCGGCGGCGTCGTCCTGCTCAGCGGCCAGCGAAAACCAGTGCAGCGCCTGCGCGTAATCGCGTCCCACACCCTGGCCATTGGCATAGAGCACGCCCAGGTTGAACTCGGCGTAAGCGTCGCCCTGCGCCGCGGCCATCTGGTACCACTGGAAGGCCTGCACATAGTCGCGCGCCATCCCCTGCCCGTTGTGGCACATCAGCCCCAGGTTCGACTGCGCGTAGGCGTCGCCCTGGTCGGCCGCCTTGCGGTACCACAGCAGCGCCTGCGCATGGTCCTGTGCGGTGCCCTGCCCCAGGCTGTAGAAAACGCCCAGGTTGTACTGCGCCGCAGCGTCGCCCTGCTCGGCGGCAAGCCGGTACCAGTCGAGGGCGCGGGCGTCGTCGCGCGCCACGCCCTGCCCGTTGGCGTACAGGAAGCCGAGGTTGAACTGCGCATGAATATGGCCCTGCGCCGCGGCCAGGCTGTACCACTTGCGCGCCTGCGTGAAGTCCTGCGCGACGCCCTGCCCGTTGGCGTGCATCACCCCCAGACCGTACTGCGCCGTCGCGTCGCCCGCTTCGGCCGCTTCCTGGTAGAAAGCCTGGGCCCGCGCGAAGTCCTGCGCGCCGCCTTGTCCGTTGGCGTGCATCGCGCCGAGGTTGAACTTCGCGCTCGCGTCGCCCTGTTCTGCCGCGGCCTCGTAACAGGCCAGCGCCATCGTGAAATCCTGCGCCACGCCCTGCCCGTTGGCGTACATCACGCCCAGATTGAACTGCGCCGTCGGTTCGCCCTGCTGCGCCGCCATCCGGTACCACTGCATCGCCTGCTCAAAATCCTGCGCCACCCCCTGGCCGCTGGCGTACATCAGCCCCAGATTGGCCTGCGCCAGCGCCACCCCCTGCTGCGCCGACTGCTGGTACCAATGCAAGGCCTGCGCAGCGTCCGCTGCCGTTCCCTGGCCATTCGCATAGGCATAGCCCAGGTTGTACTGCGCCGGCGCGTAGCCCTGGTGCGCCGCCAGCGCGTACCACTTGAGCGCCTCCACCGGGTCCAGGGCAACGCCCTGGCCGTTGGCATACATCAGGCCGAGGTTGTTCTGCGCTGCGCCTGAATCGGGCGCAGCGAGGGGCCGGATCAGCGCCAGCGCCCCGGCCTCGCCGGGCCGGTCCGCCGCCGCATCCGAATCCGCGTCGTGAAGCAGAATATTCAATAAAACCTCGTTGGATGCGCACGCCGCCGCCCTTCGCTGCGCGCAGTCCGCCGGTGCGCAGGCCCGCCCGTGCGCTGCGACATTATGCAGTTTGTTGGCCTGCGCCGAAGGCCCGCCATTGTGCGGAAAACCGCCATCGGCGCGCCGCAGTAGCGCCGATGGCCAGCCGCCGGCCACGGTATTATTCGGACGCTGCGTCGGGCGCCACGCACCGGCGACGCAGCGCATCACAGGGTCCAGGAATGCAAACGCAGGTCCATTTTTCCGGCATCCGAGAAGCCGTCGTCGGTCTGATCGACGCTGCCCGCCACAGCGTGCTGGTGGCCACCGCCGCGCTTAGCGACCGGACGCTGTTCGACGCGCTGGTCACAGCCCGGCGCCGGGGCCTGGCGGTATCGCTGGCGCTGTGCGACGACGCCGCCAACCGCGAATCGATCATCGCCTGGGAGCGGCTCAGCGCTGCGGGTGGCAGCATTTTCTGGATCGAGGCCGGTAGCGCGCACGCAGCCGCGCTGCAGCAGCGCTTTTGCCTGATCGACGGCGACAGCGTCGTCAACGGCAGCTTCAGCTGGACGCCGGTGGCCAGCCGCAGCCAGGAAAACATGATCCTGACCCAGGGCGACCCGGCATTTGCCGCGCAACTGCGGCAGGCTTTCGCGCGGCTCAGCGGCGAGGCGTCCCCCAGCGCACCGGGCCCGCTGTCGGGCAGCTCCGCCCTCAGCCTGCACCAGGACGCCGCGCTCACCGACTGGCGCTGGCAGCTGCGGGTGCTGGACAACCAGCTGGCGGCGCTCGAGGCCGAAGCCGCCGACATGCAGCGCCAGATCCACCTGTTTGACTACGAGCAGGAGCAGGCCATCGGCACGCTGATGCGCGCCTACCTCGACCTGCGCCGACGCTATTTGCACGCGCTGCATGCGCGCAGCGCGCAGGAGCACAGCGCCGAGGGGGCCGAGCAAGCCGAGTCGGTCTATCAGCAGTACGAGCAAGCCCGTAGCGCGATGGCGCAGGAGCCGCAGCCGCTGCCCCTCGACGCGCAGCAGCAGCAAGACCTCAAGCAGCTGTCCCGAAAGCTGGCAATGCAGTGCCATCCGGACCGGGTCGGCGACCAGGACAAGGCGCGCGCGCAGGAGCTGTTCCAGCAGTTGCAGCTCGGCTACCAAAACAACGACCTGGCGCGCCTGGCCGAGCTGCAGCACGCCATCGGCCAGCGGCTCGCGGCGCACAGTGTGGCGGGAAGCGATAACGCCGAGTCCCTGCAGCGGCGTCTGGCGCAGCTGCAATCGACCCTGGCGCAGCGCGAGCAGGAGCTGGCGCAGCTGCGCCGCGGCCCGGTCTGGCAGACCCTGCGCGCGCAGCCGGTCTGGGCAACCTGGTTTGACCAGCGCGCGCAGCAGTTGCAGACAGAAATCCGGCGCTACGAGATCGAACTCGCGCAGGTGTCGCATGCGTGAGCTGGTCGCGCTGGCGAAGACGGGCGCGCTCGCGCCCGGGCTGGAGCGGCGCTGGGACATTCTGGCGAGCACGCTCCAGACGCTGGAGCAGACCGAAACCGCTCAGTTTTTCGCCGACTGCCCCGACCTGCTGATGCCCTGCGTGCAGCGGCATTACCCGCTGGATGGCGAACAGATCCACCGCCACGCCGAGCGCTGGGATTGGAAGCTGCTCAGTGCAAGTCAGGCGCTGCCCTGGTCGGACGAACTGATAGAACGCTTTTGCGCGCGCTGGGACTGGGGCTGGCTGAGCCGCAACCCGGCGCTGCCGTGGAGCGCTGCGCTGATCGAACGCTACGCAAGCCGCTGGAACTGGGCCTGGCTGGGCAAGAACCCGGGGCTGCCGTGGGGCAGCGCGCTGATGCACCGCTACGCCGATCGGCTGGACTGGGCCTGGCTGAGCTGGACCCGGGCGCTGCCCTGGAGCGAAGAGCTGATCGCGCAGCAACTCGACCGCTGGGACTGGACCGGCCTGAGCGGCAACACCGGCCTGCCGTGGAGCGATGCGCTGCTCGATCGCCATGCCAGCCGATGGAGCTGGGCCTGGCTGAGCGAGAACCCGGCGCTGCCATGGACCGCCGAGCTGATCGAGCGCCACGCGCAGCGCTGGGACTGGCAGCGGCTGAGCGCCAACCCCCGGCTGCCCTGGAGCCTGGAGCTGATCGAGGCGCAGGCCCCGCGCTGGGACTGGGACGCCTTCAACGCCAACGCCGGACTGCCCTGGAGCGACACGCTGCTCGGGCGCCAGGGCGCGCGCTGGGACTGGGAGCGCCTGAGCGAAAACCCCGGACTGCACTGGAGCGACGCGCTGCTGGCACGCCACGCCGAGCGCTGGGACTGGGAGCGCCTGAGCTGGAACCCGGGGCTGCCGTGGAGCGCCGAACTGGT
>CAISIP010000531.1 GCA_903885415.1 uncultured beta proteobacterium | reverse complement strand
TGAAAGGCGCCCAACCATCAGGGCCGCGTTGGCCGTATCACGGCGTACTGCGCCCACTCGCCGCGTCGAAACAGGATATTTACTGCCTTGCTGCGATCCACCTTGGCAAGCGCCGCCTCAAATTCTTTCAGGTTCGCCACCTCCCCATTCGCGATCGCCGTGATGACGTCGCCCTCGCGCAGGCCCGCCCGCGCAGCGGCGTCTACCGCGCTGTCCACCTTGACGCCGCCCTTGAGTTTGAGTTCCTTCTTCGCCGCCTCGCCGAGTTCGCTGACGGTCAAACCAAGCGCCTGACCGACACTGGACTGCTTGGGTTTTTCCTCCCGCTCGGGGGTCTTTTGCGCCACCTTGTCAGGCTCGATTTCAGCCACCATGAGCGCCAGATCTCTCGAAGCGCCGCGGCGAAATACCGTGAGGCTAATCTTGGTTCCGGGTTTCATCGCACCAATCAGCCTGGGCAAGTCGCTGTGCTTGTCGATGGGCTTGCCGTCCACCTTGGTGATGATGTCGCCGGCCTCAACACCGGCTTTGTCGGCTGGCGAGGCAGGCTCAACCGCCCGCACCAGCGCGCCCACCGGCTTGCCCAAGCCGATGGCTTCGGCGACGTCCTTGCTGACAGCGTCGATCTGCACGCCGATGCGACCCCTGGAAACGCGGCCGCTGCTTCGCAACTGGTCGCTGACCCGAATTGCTTCATCGATCGGGATCGCAAACGAAATCCCCATAAAGCCTCCCGAGCGCGAGTAAATCTGGCTGTTGATCCCCACCACCTCGCCGCGCATATTGATCAGCGGCCCTCCCGAGTTGCCTGGATTGACGGCAACGTCGGTCTGGATGAAGGGAAGATAGTCTCCTGTGTCGCGCTGCTTGGCGCTCACGATGCCAGCAGTCACCGTGTTCTTCAACCCGAAGGGCGAACCGATCGCCATCACCCATTCGCCGACTTTGAGCCGATTCACGTCGCCCACCTTAACAGCCGGCAGGCCGGTGGCGTCGATCTTGACGACAGCAACGTCGGATCGCTTGTCGGCGCCAACGATGCGTGCCTTGAATTCGCGATCGTCGGTCAGGGTCACCAAGACTTCGTCAGCGCCATCGACCACATGCGCATTGGTCATGATGTAGCCGTCGGCACTGAGGATGAAGCCCGAACCCACTCCCCGCGGCTGCGGCTCTTCCTGCGCCTGCGGCCGATTGGGCTGCGGCGCTTGGCGCGGCATATTGGGAGTCGGAACGCCGAAACGGCGAAAGAACTCGAGCATTTCATCGTCGGACCCATTGCCCGGGCGGGCACGTGACGGCACCTTTTCCAATGTTCGGATGTTGACCACCGAAGGCCCCACCTGCTCAACCAGATCGGTGAAGTCCGGCAACGCACGGGCCTGCGCCAGAGCCGTGGCCGGCAGCATCAAGCCGGTCGAAACGCCAAAGACAGCCAATACAGCCCAGCGTCCTAACATCTTCAATTCACCCTGCATCATCATCAACTCCTCGTCAAAATCGGCGTCCCGGGATCGGTCCGTCCATGGGCATAGACTGCGCGGCGCAACGCCGTCCAGCGCGGAATTGCATCCGATCGGTCCAGCCAGATCCAACGCCATGCGCCCGCCCCACCAGAAAAATGCAGCAGCATACTGAACTGCAAATCAACTTGGACCCGCAAGTCGCCCGTGTAGCGGATTCCCTGGGTCTCCCAGCGCCAGGTCGCGCCGTCCCAAACCAGATCCCCAACGGGGGTACGTCGCCACAATCCCAGCGCAACAAGGCCGCACAGCAAGGTGAGCGCCGCCAGCAGCGCAGCGCGCCAGCCCGTCTGCTCGGTACCCAGCCAGCAGGCGGCGTTGAGGGCCAGCACCCACGACCAAGCCGTGGTGAGTACGCCAAGGTGCACCCGCGAGCGACCCGCCGGATAAGCGACCGCTGGAGCCTTTTGCATGTCAGGTTTGCTGGGTGTCGGTCGGCTGAAAGACGGGGGCGCAAGAATCACGACCGCCTGAATACCAGCGTTCCGTTGGTCCCGCCAAAGCCGAAATTATTCTTCATCGCGACATTGATCTTCATGTCGCGCGCGGTATTCGCGCAATAGTCAAGATCGCACTCCGGATCCTGACTAAAGATGTTGATGGTGGGCGGGCTCTTTTGATGGTGTAGCGCCAGAACGGTGAATACCGACTCAATGCCGCCAGCGCCGCCGAGCAAATGCCCGGTCATCGATTTGGTCGAATTCACCACCACCCTGCGGGCATGCTCGCCCAGCGCTGCCTTGATGGCAACGGTTTCATTCAGATCGCCCAGCGGGGTCGAAGTCCCGTGGGCATTGAGATAGTCGACCTGATCGACATTGACACCCGCGTTGTGCATGGCGCTGAGCATTGCCCGTCTGGGGCCATCCATATTCGGTGCGGTCATATGGCCGGCATCGGCGCTCATGCCGAAACCCGCCAACTCCGCGTAAATCCGGGCGCCACGTGCCTGCGCATGTCCCAGCTCCTCCAGCACCAACACGCCCGCACCCTCGCCCAAGACGAAGCCATCGCGATCGCGGTCCCAGGGTCGCGACGCGGTCGCCGGGTCGTCGTTGCGCGTCGACAGGGCGCGCATCGCGGCGAAGCCACCGACGCCCAGCGGCGAAATAGTCGCCTCCGAACCGCCCGCGACAACCACGTCGGCGTCACCATACTCAATCATCCGCCCGGCCTGCCCAATGCAGTGCAACCCGGTCGTGCAGGCGGTGGCAATCGCAATATTGGGGCCCTTAAAGCCAAAGCGCATCGACACATGACCGGAAATCATGTTGATGATCGAGGCGGGAACGAAAAATGGCGATATCCGCCTCGGTCCGCGCTTCCCCAACTCCTCGTGCGTGGCTTCGATCATCGGCAGCCCGCCGATTCCCGAGCCGATCACGCATCCGATGCGCGCTGCAGCCTCGTCAGCGAGCGCATCCCCGGTCGGCAACCCTGCGTCCGCCACCGCTTGCGCCGCGGCGGCGATGCCGAAATGAATAAAACTGTCCATCGTGCGGGCTTCCTTCGCACGGATATAGCTCTCAAGGTCAAAGCCCTTCACCTCCCCGGCGAAACTGCAAGCGAATCCGGAGGCGTCAAACTTGGTGATCGGTGCAATACCGGATCTTCCAGCGAGAAGGCTATCCCAGGCCTGCTCCACCGTATTGCCCACGGGGCTGACACAACCCAAACCCGTTACAACTACACGACGTCGTGACATGCGGTTCTGTACCCAACAATCAATAGAAACAAGAGTCTGATGCCAGCCGTCCCGCGCCATCGCGCAACCTGTCCAACCAGCTTCCGAAATAAAAGGGCGTTAAGGGGACTTGTTCCCCAACCGGACAGGCGCTACTGGCAGTTCACAGGCTAGGCTTTTTGGTGCGCGTTGGCGTAGTCGATGGCGTTTTGCACTGTCGTGATCTTCTCGGCGTCTTCATCCGGTATCTCGATACCAAACTCGTCTTCGAGCGCCATCACCAGTTCCACCGTGTCCAGGGAGTCTGCGCCGAGATCCGCCACAAAGGCCTTGGCGCTGGTGACCTGGGACTCTTCGACACCAAGTTGTTCTGCAATGATTTTCTTGACGCGCGCTTCAATATCGCTCATGGGGTCCCTCAAAGGGTTGTGGAGGAATCGGGGATTTTAGCTGCCTTGGCGCAAAGTTTCCAAAGCCTTCGCCCAACGGAAGCCTCTGCGCGCACTTAAAGCGCCGGCCTACATGTACATACCACCGTTGATGTGCAGTTCCTGCCCAGTGATATAGGCGGCTTGCGGCGAGGCGAAGTAGGCGACTGCGTGGGCGATTTCCTGTGGCTGGCCCAAGCGGCCCAGCGGGATCTGCGCCAGCAGCGCCGCCTGCTGTTCAAGCGACAGCGTCGCCGTCATGTCGGTCTGGATGAAACCCGGCGCAACACAATTGACCGTGATGTTGCGCGACCCCAGTTCGCGTGCCAACGCCCGCGTCAACCCGGCAACGCCGGCCTTCGCCGCGGCGTAATTACTTTGTCCGGGGTTGCCCGAGGCACCCACCACCGAGGTGATGTTGATGATCCGGCCATAGCGCTGCTTCATCATGGTCCGAATGACACAGCGGCTCATCCTGAAAACTGCCTTCAGGTTGGTATCGAGGACGGCGTCCCAGTCATCGTCCTTCAGGCGCAGGGCGAGTGCGTCGCGCGTGATACCGGCGTTGTTCACCAGAACATGCAACCCGCCGTACTCGTTGACCAGGCGTTCAATCAGCGCCTCGGCAGCTTTGGCGTCGGTGACGTCGAGCACCACGCCGCGGCTTTGCACACAGCCCGACAAGGCCTCGGTAATGGCGTCCGCCCCCGCTGGAGTGGTCGCCGTTCCGACGACCGCAAAGCCCTGGCGCGCCAACTCAACGGCAATCGCGCGTCCAATGCCCCTCGACGCGCCGCTGACGAGCGCCAACTGGCGTCCGGGCGTGTTCATGGCACTGCTACCAGCAAGGCGTCCTGCGCCGTGCGCAGGCTGCTCGGGTCAAACATCGGCAGACCGGACATCGATGCATCTATGCGCGACACCATGCCCGACAGCACCTTGCCCGGACCGCACTCAACCAGCGTATGCGCGCCGCGGGCTTTGAGCGCCAGCACACACTCGACCCACCGCACTGGGCCAAAAGCCTGGCGGTAAAGCGCGTCGCGAATCCGGTCGCTGTCCACCTCCACCGCCACGTCGATATTGTTGACCAGCGCCATGCTCGGGGTACCGAATTCCACCGTCTCAAGCGCGTCGCGCAGTTTGTGTGCTGCAGGCCGCATCAAACGGGAGTGAAACGGCGCCGACACCGGCAACGGCAACACACGCCTGGCGCCATGGGCCTTAAGCATCTCGCAGGCGCGCTCAACGGCCGCCTTGCTGCCGGCAATCACGGTCTGCGCCGGATCGTTGAAATTGACCGCTTCGACCACTTCATCGCTGTGATTGCCGAAACTTCTGGTCGCTTCCAAGCAGGTCGCCACCACCTGCGATGAACCCAGACCGAGCACCGCCGCCATCGCGCCGGCGCCTACCGCTACCGCGTCTTGCATCGCGATGGCGCGCAGACGCACCAGCGGCGCCGCCTGGCCCATGGTCAGCACGCCGGCAGCGACCAAGGCCGAGTACTCACCCAGCGAATGGCCTGCCACCGCCACCGGGGCGACACCGGTTCGCGCCATCCATGCCCGGTAAGCGCAGATGCCGGCAACCAGCATGGCCGGTTGCGTGTTGACGGTCAATGCCAGCGTTTCACGCGAACCCTCGCGGATCATCCGGCCGATGTCTTCGGACAGGGCATCCGAAGCCTCCTGCACCGTTTGCGCGACCGCCGGCTCGTCGCCCCAGGCGTCGAGCATTCCCGTCGACTGCGAGCCCTGACCGGGGAATACGAAAGCAAAATCTTTGATCATGCTGGTGGCGTGGTTGTTGACGATTACCCTGGCGGCTTGGGGTCTGTCTCGCCGCCTACAGATGGAGCAGCACCGCGCCCCAGGCGAAACCGCCACCGACGCCTTCGAGCATCAGCAGTTGCCCGGGTTGGATGCTGCCGCTTCTCACACCTGCGTCGAGCGCCAGCGGTATGGACGCCGCCGACGTGTTGCCGTGCTGGTCGACTGTCACCATGACCCGGTCCATCGGCAGCTTGAGTCGCTTGGCCGTGGCCTGCATGATGCGGATATTGGCCTGATGCGGAATCAGCCAGTCAAG
>CAISIP010000530.1 GCA_903885415.1 uncultured beta proteobacterium | reverse complement strand
TTTGGCAGCGCCGGTTCGCGCTCGATCTTTGCGGGCGGATCGGCCGTCAAGGTTGGCGCCGAGCGCACCATCGAGCATGCCCGCGCAATGGCAGCGCAGCGGCTCGAGGCCGACGCGCAAGACATCGCCTACAGCGCCGGGCGCTTTCAGGTCAGGGGAACCGACCTGGGCGTCGGCATCTTCGAGCTCGCCGGAGCACAAGAGGGCCGGCGCATCCACCTGGAATCGACCAGTTCGGTCAGCGGACCCTCCTGGCCCAACGGCTGCCATGTCTGCGAGGTCGAAATTACGCCGCAGACCGGCGAGGTCGCCGTGCTCCGCTACGCGTCGGTCAACGATGTCGGACGCGTTGTCAACCCGATGATCGTCGTCGGCCAGCTCGACGGAGGCGCGCTCCAGGGAATTGGACAGGCACTCGTCGAGCAGGTGGTATACGACAGCGAATCGGGCCAGTTGCTGACCGGAAGCCTGATGGACTATGCGGCGCCCCGCGCCGACATGACGCCTGCGTTCAACAACCAGATGGACCAGTCGACGCCCTGCCTGAACAATCCGCTCGGCGTCAAGGGCGTTGGCGAACTGGGCACCATCGGCGCGACACCCTGCGTCGTCAACGCCATCGCCGACGCGCTGGCGCGCAACGGCAGGTCCGCTGTCTGCGCACGACTCCAGATGCCGCTGACGGCGCCCAAGCTGTGGGAGCTGATGCGCGACGCCTGAAGACTCAGAGAAGCTCGCTCAGGCGCAGCTTTTCCCAGCGCGCCTGATCCCACAGGCGATCGGTGCGGGCGTCACGCCGCAACAGCAGCACATGCAGCAGCGGCGCGATCCCGGTGGCTGCGGGGTCGACGAGCAGCACATAGCGCGGCGCATGGCCAGCGTCGGCCTCGTCGAGCCGGGCCACCCAGTCGAGCGCGACCAGCGTCGTCAGCGTCGCTTCCACGGCGGATTCGACGGTGCCTAAGGCGGTGACCAGCGCCTGCAGCGTGAGGCCCTTCTCAGGCTTTTCAGCGGCCTGCGCCAGCGCTTGCAGCGCCTCGAGCCCGAGGTGAAAGCGCCAACCCGGCTCGTGGCCGCGCGCCAGCAGGTGCGCGCCGAGCCCGGGCAGCGTGGCGGTGAGCATGGCGCCGAGCAGCACGATCAACCAAGCCAGATAGATCCAGACCAGCAGGATCGGTACGGTAGCGAAGGTTCCGTAAACCAGCGAATAGGTCGGCACCTTGCCCAGATACAGCACCAGCAGCAGCTTGGCCAGCTCCAGCGCAGCGGCGGAAAACAAACCGCCAGCCCAAGCGTGCGACCACTGCACGCGGGTGTTGGGGACATAGCGGTACAGCGCGGCCACGCCGGCCGCGACCATCGCAAACTGCATCGTGTCGAGCAGCAGACCGACGCCGCCCGGCCCGGCGCCGACCAGCCCTCTGGACGCGGAGACGGCGTAGGAGGTCATGGTGACGCTGGCACCGAGCAGCAGCGGACCCAGCGTCATCGCGGCCCAGTAGACCAGGACCCGCTGCGCGAGCGGGCGCGGCTGGCGCACGCGCCAGATGGCGTTGAGCGTTCGGTCGATGGTCAAAACCAGCGCCAGCGCGGTTGCGAAAAGCACCGCGACGCCAGCGACGCCGAGCCGGCTCGCCTGGCTGGCAAACTGCGTCAGGTAGCCCAGCACCTGGCGGGCGATGCTGTCCGGAACCAGACTGTCGACCAACCATTTCTGCAGCACCAGTTGCAGTTTGGCGAACATCGGGAAAGCTGAAAATACGGCCAGCGCTACCGTGATCAGCGGAACCAGGGCAATCGTCGTGGTGAAGGTCAGGCTGCCAGCGGTCAGGCCCAGCCGATCTTCGCGAAAGCGCTGGCGCAGCAGCACGGCGGCTCTTTTCCAGGGCCAGGACCGCAGCTTGGCGCCCAGGCGGCGCAGATGAAACAGTGAGACCAAAGGCAAGCGCATGGCCGCTATGATGCCATCGCAATGCACACACACGAAAAGGCGGTCCGGCAAACCCGCGCAATGGCCGTCGCCAGCCTGCTGGGGCTGATCGGCCTGGGGCTGGTCTGGGAGCTCTGGCTCGCGCCGATACGTCCCGGCGGCTCCTGGCTCGCGCTCAAGGCGCTGCCGCTGTGCCTGCCGCTAGCGGGGCTGCTGAAAAACCGGATGTACACCTACCGCTGGGTCAGCCTGATGGTCTGGATCTATTTCACCGAAGGCGTCGTGCGCGCCTGGGGCGACCCGGCACCGGGTTGCTGGCTCGCTTTGCTCGAGGCCGCACTGTGCACCAGCCTGTTTGCAGCCTGCGCGCTCCATGTGCGGCTTCGCCTGCGCCATGCGGCCAGACTGGCGGCGCTGCCGTGACCGACACCACCGAAGCCCAGACCGCGCTGCTTGAGCGCCTTCGCGAGGCAGTCGGCACGCCGCATGTGCTGACCCACAGCGACCCTGGCGCCGATCTGGCCGCCTGGGAGAAGGACTGGCGTGGACGCAGCCACGGCCGCGCGCTGGCGGTGCTGCGCCCCGCCGACACCGCACAGGTCGCTCGCGTCGTGGCACTGTGCGCAGCGCAACAGGCTGCCACCGGCGTGAGCATCGTGGCGCAGGGCGGCAATACCGGGCTGA
>CAISIP010000529.1 GCA_903885415.1 uncultured beta proteobacterium | reverse complement strand
GGTGTACCCCACGAACGCAACACCATGTTGGCAGATTCGTCAGCGCCAACGGGCACGCTGGCGTGCGGAAGATTGGGAACCGCGAGCAGCAGAGCATTCAACTCGGCCTGAATCTGCTCTAGCCGCTGCGCAGAGGCTTCCAGCTCCCCTTTCAACGCCGCCACTTCCGCCATCGCGGCGTCGGCTTCAGCAACCCCTGCAGCGCCGCGCGACTTGAGCTGGCCGACCTGCTTGCTCAGGCGGTTGCGGCTGGCTTGCAGTTCTTCGGTCCGGGTCTGGATGGTCTTTCGCTCACCCTCGAAGGCTCTGAATAATTCAACGTCAAGGAAAGCTTGCGGCTTTTTGCGTGTCTCCAGGCGTGCCACGGCCGCATCCAAGTCTTTGCGCAGCAGGTTGATATCGAGCATGTCGCGATTTTAGGCGCCCGCAGCAGGCCGTCTGCGCCCGACTTTAGATTTTCAGGCCCTTGGGGAGCGGAAATTTGATGGTCTCCTGGATGCCAGGCAGCGTGCGCACCGACACGGCACCGAAGGCCTTGATCCGTTCCATCACCTGGCGCACCAGTACTTCCGGCGCCGAGGCGCCAGCTGTCAGACCCACGCGCTGACGGCCCTCGAACCAATGCGCCTGCAGTTCATCGGCGCTGTCGACCATGTGGCTGGGGGTTCCAAGCTTGCGCGCCACCTCGCGCAAGCGGTTACTGTTGGAGCTCGACGGACTGCCGACTACGATGACCACGTCCACCTGCGGGCTGAGCATCTTGACCGCGTCCTGGCGGTTCTGCGTCGCGTAGCAGATGTCCTGCTGTTTGGGTTCGCGCACCATCGGGAATCGGGCCTTGACAGCAGCTGCAATTTCGGCGGCGTCGTCGACGCTCAAGGTGGTCTGGGTGACGACAGCAAGCCGTGCCGTCTGCACAGGCTGCAGTCCCGCCACGCCGGCGACGTCTTCCACCAGATGAATCCCGGAATCGAGTTGGCCCATCGTTCCCTCGACCTCGGGATGACCCCGGTGGCCGATCATGATGAACTCAAACCCCTCCTTGTGCAGCTTGGCCACCTCCACATGCACCTTGGTAACCAGCGGACAGGTGGCGTCGAATACCCTGAACCCCCGCTCGCGCGCCTCATCCTGCACCGCCCGGCTGACGCCATGGGCAGAAAAAACCAATGTCGCGCCGGCCGGCACATGATGGAGCTCTTCGACAAAAATCGCGCCTTTGGACTTGAGTTCGTCGACCACATAGGTGTTATGGACGATTTCATGGCGCACATATATCGGCGCGCCAAATTTGGCGAGCGCGCGCTCGACGATTTCGATCGCCCGATCGACGCCGGCGCAAAAGCCACGCGGCTCGGCCAAAACGATTTCCTGCGGCAACGCGCCCGGCGTCATAGGACAGCCAGAATGTGCACTTCGAAGCTCACCGGCTGGCCCGCCAGCGGATGGTTGAAGTCAAACAGCACCGCATCCCCACCGACTGCGTCATCGGGTCCCTCCTGTGCGCCGGTGCGCACCACGGCTCCAGCGTAACTGCTATGGCCGTTAGGCGATGGAAAGGCGACCACGTCGCCGACGTGGTAGTCCTGCTGCGGGTCCCCTATGCGACCGAGCAGTTTGCGCGTAACCCACTGCAACATGTCGGACTGGCGCTGGCCAAATGCTGCACCGGCGGGCAGGTCAAACACAGCGCGATCGCCCTGGCGCATGCCGATCAGGCAGCGCTCGACCGGCGGCGACAAGGCTCCGGTTCCAAGCGACAGCGTCGCGGGCTTTCCGCCGAAGGTGTTGATGATGTCGCCGCTCTGTCCGCCAAGGCGGTAGTGCAGCGTCAAAAAAGAGGCGGGTTCTACAACAGGCTGGCAAGACAACATGGAACTCTCGATAAACTGCCTGTATTGTAAAAGCCGGCGAGATGCCGGCAAAAGCGCCCCCATGCCGCCCCAACACCTTCCCCCTGAGGTACGCCCACGCGAAAAGCTGCTCGCGCGTGGCGCCAGCGCACTGAGCGACGTCGAGTTGCTGGCACTGCTGCTGCGCACCGGGATAAAGGGAAAAGGCGTGCTGCAAATGGCCAGCGAGTTGCTGGCACTGCCGCGTGACAACGATGGCCGCGCGGGCTTTGACGGCATCGCGGGACTGCTCAATGCAAGCGCACATGATCTGGACCGGGTGAAGGGCTTGGGGCCAGCCAAGCGCTCCGAGCTGCTCGCGGTTCTGGAGCTGGCGCGCCGGGCGATGGCCCAGCAGCTGCGCCAGACCCAGTCGCTCGGGTCGCCACAGTTGGTCAAGCAGTATCTGCAGCTGCAGCTTGCGGCCAGGCCGCACGAGGTGTTCGCCGTGCTGTTTTTCGATGCGCAGAACCGACTGCTAGCGATGGAAGAACTTTTCCGCGGCACCCTGACACAAACCAGCGTGTACCCGCGCGAGGTGGTTGTGCGCGCCCTGCACCACCAGTGCGCAGCGGTCGTCCTGGCGCACAACCACCCCAGCGGATCGGTCCAACCTTCGCGCTGCGACGAAGCGCTGACCCAGACCATCCGCAGCGCGCTGGCGCTGGTCGACATACGCGTTCTCGACCATGTCATCGTCGCTGCGGGAAACGCCCTGTCCATGGCCGAGGCAGGATTGCTGTGACCGCGACCGGAAAACGGGTGCAGTCGATGGCCGAGCTGAAGCTGGTCAAGCGCGCGATCGACCATCAGGCACGGTCGCTGGATCTGCACCAGGCGAAGATCGACGCCGAGCGCGTGCGGGCGCACACGCGCAGCGTCGGCGCGCGCGAGCTCTTCAGACGCGCCGCGGGGGCCGTGCAGCCGCTGCCCGACCAGGGCCGGGTGCCGCTGCGCCAGACGCCGCCGGCGCCCATACCGATGCAGCGACTGCGGGACGAGCGCGCCGTGCTGCGCGAAGCCATCAGCGACGATTTCGACGCCGGCACCCTGCTCGACACCGATGAGCGGTTGAGCTATCGGCGTCAGGGAATTGGCGCCGATGTGGCGGACAAACTGCGCCGTGGCAAGTGGAGCATCCAGCGTCAGCTCGATCTGCACGGGCTGCGCAGCGACGATGCGCGCGACGCGCTCGCTGCCTTCCTGCGCGAGTCCTGCAAACAGGGTGTGCGCTGCGTTCGCGTGGTGCACGGCAAAGGACTGGGCTCGCCCGGAAAGGCACCAGTGCTTAAGAACAAGGTGCATGGCTGGCTGGCACAACGCAGTGAGGTTCTGGCCTTCGTGCAAGCACGCCCGCTCGACGGCGGCGCGGGTGCACTGGTGGTGCTTCTCAGGCCCGGCTCATGAAGGAATTTTTTAGGGTGCCGGGACTCGACCCAGCGGTGCAAAGGAGCTTTGATCGCGAACAGTTGACCGAGCTGAGTCTACCAATGGCCACCAGCCTGATGGAAGGTGGCTTCGTGGCGGTCGTCGCCGCCAAGGCCTTTGATGTGGAGCCCTGGGTGATCGCTATCATCTCGGCCGCTCCGATGTTCGGAAACCTGTCGAGCTTTCTATGGAGCCGCATCGCGGCCGGACGGCCCAAAGTCCCGCTGGTGCTTGGGCTGCAGGCGATGGTGCTGCTGTGCGTCGCAGCGATTGCAGTGAGCCCACGCACGCCAGCCGGGGCATGGCTGGTACTGGCCAGCGTCATCGTCAGCCGTCTGCTAATTGCCGGAATCATCACCGTTCGCAGCGTCGCCTGGAGCTTGAACTACGAGCGAGCCCTGCGCGCTCGTATCGCCGGTCGGCTGCAGGCACTCACCAGCATGGTGCTGGTCATCAGCACCGGCGGTGCCGCGTTGGTGCTGGACGAACACCCTGAAAACTTCCGCTGGATCTACGCGACCGGAGCGGCTCTGGGGATTTTGGGTCTGTGGGCATTCTCAGGCGTCACGGTCAGCGGCGAGAGGCGCCACCAGGTGCTCGAGCGGCGCGGTCGGCGCGATGCATCCGGGCGCAACTCCTTCTTCGCCATCCTGCGGGCCGACCCTTGCTATGCACGCTACCAGATGCACCAGTTCACCTCGGGATTCGCTGCAATGATGCTCGAGCCGCCGCTGGTCTACCTGGTCTCCAAACAGATCGGCGCGAGCTATGTGGCGAGCATCGGCATCATCATGCTGATTCCCTTTGTTCTCACCATGACGACGATGCCCTTGTGGGCACGCTATCTGGACCGCGTCCATGTGGCGGAGTTTCGCGCCCGACAAAACGCGCTGTGGGTCCTGGGAGTCGTGATCATGTTCTGGGGTGCGTGGCAGTTTTCGCTGCTGTGGCTTGCGCTCGGGCGAGTGATCACCGGCATCGTCAATGGCGGAGGCAGTTTGGCGTGGCAACTCGGACATAACGACTTTGCGCCCCGGGACCAGTTGGCGGACTACATGGGCATCCATGTCACGCTCACCGGTGTGCGCGGCGCCTTCGCGCCCTTTCTTGGAATGGCGCTGTACCTGGGCTGGGACGCCAAGCGCTGGCTGCCTGCGAGCCCCGGCATGGGCGCTTGGCTGTTCCTGCTGTCGGCCGCAATGGCGGTGCTTGCCTGGCGCGGCTTTGACAACGTGCGCCAATCGGTCGGCGAGCGCCAAACAGACCGATCGCACGGCCACTGAACGCGTACCCCCATGCCCCGGCGCAACAGCGATCAGTCGCTCTGGTTGCGCATCCAGTCGGCGGTCTGAAAAAAGCTTTGCCGCAGTTGCACGCGCAGCGCGTCGTCCACGTCGGTCTGCGCCATCGCCTGCTCCATGCAGGCCAGCCATTGGTCGCGCTCGACGCTGCCTATGGCGAATGGCATGTGGCGCGCGCGCAGTCGCGGATGGCCAAAGCGTTCGGTGTAATGCTGCGGCCCCCCGGTCCAGCCGCACAAAAACCAGTACAGACGTTGGCGCGCGTTGGATAAATCGCGACCATGCACCGCGCGCAGCACGCAGTACGCCGGCTCCAGGTCCATCAGGTCATAAAAGCGCTCGGTCAGCCTGCGCAGGCCGGGCTCACCGCCGATACGCTCAAAAGCCGATGGGGACCCGGGCTGCGGCGTCATGAAGACGCCCGACGCAGCGTTTCGACCACCGGTCGACGCAGCACCTCGCGTAGCCCCCACCAGCCCGCCACCATCGCCAGCAGCGCACCGGCCAGTGCGCCGGCCAGTGGAACCCAGGGTGCTGCGCTCCAGTCGAAACCGAAGACATATTTCGCCAGAGCCCACCCGACGACCGTCGCCACCAGGCTGGCCAGAAAACCCGCCAACAGGCCCACGCCGGCGAGTTCGGCACGCTGCACCTGGCGCAGCAGACGGCTTTGGGCGCCCACAGCGCGCATGATCGCGAACTCGCGCGCACGCTCTTCGCGCGTCGCAGTGATGGCGGCGAACAGCACCAGCAACCCGGCCACCAGTGTGAATCCGAACAGAAACTCGACTGCACCGATCACCTGATCGAGCACGCGCTGCACCTGAGCCAGCGTGGCGCTGACGTCGACGTTGGTGATGTTCGGAAAATCACGCACCAGCGCGTTATCGAAACCCTTGACGGCGGGCGCCTTGAACGCGCTCATGTACGTGCTCGGAACGTCGGCTAGCCGGGACACCGGGTAAATCGCGAAGAAGTTGGCGCGCATCGACCCCCAGTCGACCTTGCGCACCGAACTGATTCGCGACTCGACCGCGACGCCGCCGATGTCAAAGCGCACAAGGTCGCCGAGCTTGAGGTTGAGCGTCGTCGCGATGCCCTCCTCCATGCTGATCGCTCCCACCTCCTCGTTGGCCCATCGCCCGGCCACGATCTGGTTGTGCGCCGGTTGCTGCGCGCTGTGCGACAGGTTGAATTCGCGGTTCATCAGGCGCTTGGCACGTTCGTCGGCGAAATCGTCGGGCAGCACCGTCCTGCCGTTGATGGCCACCAGGCGCCCGCGAATCATCGGAAACCAGTCGTAGCCTCGAACGCCCGCTTCGCGCAGCACCCGTTGAAAAGCATCGCCCTGCTCGGGAACAATGTTGATGACGAAGCGATTGGGGGCATCAGCAGGCGTCGCCTTGCGCCAACTCGCGATCAGGTCGGTGCGCAGCAGCACCAGCAGCACCAGTGCCAGCAGGCCCAGCGCAAGGGCGCTGACCTGAACCACGGCGTAAGCAGGTCGCGCGGCAATCTGGCGCGTCGCCAGCACCAGCCAGCGCGGAGCGGTCGACTCGTTGACGCAGCGCCGCAACAGCTTGACCGCCATCCAACTTAGCACCGCAAACAGCAGCGCCGCACCCGCGAATCCACCCACGGCGATCAGGCCCAGCGACAGGTCACGGGTCGCCACCAGCAGCAGCGCGGCGAAACCAGCAACGCCCACGCCGAGCACTGCGAGCGACACCGGCTTGAGGTTGCCAACCTCACGGCGCATCACGCGCAGCGGCGGTACCCGCGCCAGTTGCAGAACCGGGGGCAGTCCAAAGGCCAGCAGCAGCGTCAGTCCCATGCCAAAGCCGAGCACCAAGGGAGCGATCCCGGGAGCCGGCAGCGCAACCTCTACCAGCCCCGCCAGCAGCCACACAAAAACATGGTGCACCGCAAAACCTGCCGCCACGCCGAGTGCGCTCGCTGCCACCCCGATGAGCGCGAACTCCAAGCTGTAGCTCAGCGCGATCGTTCGCTGGCTCAGCCCCAATACGCGCAGCATCGCGCAGTCATCGAGATGGCTGGCAGCAAAAGCGCGCGCGGCCAGCGCCACCGCCACCGCGCTCAGCATGGCCGCCAGCAAGGCGACCAGGTTGAGAAACTTCTCAGCACGGTCCATCGTCTGGCGCATTTCCGGACGCCCACCTTCGAGCGACTCCAGCCGCACACCGCGTACGGTGGGGTCCTCCAGCTGTCTGCTGACCCATTGCGAAAAGCGCTGCACCGCCGCGTCGTCGCCGGCCACGGCGAAACGGTAGCTCAGCCGGCTAGCGGGCTGAACCAGCGCGGTAGCCGGCAAGTCGGACTGGTTGATCATGACCCGCGGCGCAAAGCTCATGAAGCCGCCTCCACGGTCGGGCTCAAAGACGATGATGCGCGCGATCGTCTGGCGAGCGTCGCCTAGCAGCAGTTCGTCACCGACAGACAGGTTCAACGCCTCTAACAGGGAAGCGTCAACCCAGACCTCGCCACGGGCCGGGATGCCTTGCGTGGTCTGGCCCGGCGTGTCTGGCGCACTGGCCACGCGCAGGCGGCCACGCAGCGGATAACCTGCGCCGACCACCTTGAGCGCCACCAGCTTGCTCGCGCCGCCCCGTTCCTGCGTCGCACGGCCCATGGTCGGGAAACCGATCGAAATGGCGCTTGTCAATCCCAGCGCACGCGCCTGCTCGACAAAGCTTGCGCTCGGTGGTCGGTCGCTGCTCACGACCGCATCGCCGCCGAGCAACTGCCTGGCGTCGCGTTGCAAGCCGCCCTGAATGCGATCGGCAAAAAAACCCACGGCGCTCAGCGCTGCGACCGCCAGCGCTACCGCAGCCACCAAAAGCCGCAGTTCGCCTGAGCGCAGATCACGCCACAGGCTGCGCAGCCCGATCCGGATGAAGGGTGTTTGCATGAAAGCCTGGGGGCCTTAGCAGGTGGCAGCCGCCATCAATGTGTCGACCTTCAAGCGGCGCGCAGCGGCGCCTGGGCCAGAGCGGGCTGCAGCAGCAGGCGTTGCGGCGCCGAAAAACAAAGGAACCGGCGGTTGGTCGCGCGTCCGACGGCGCACAGCCCCAGGTTCTGCGCGACCTCCAGCCCCATCTGGGTAATGCCGCTGCGCGAGATGACGATGGGCACGCCCATCTGGGCGCACTTGATGACCATTTCGCTGGTCAGTCGTCCGGTGGTGTAAAAAATCTTGTCGTCGCCGCGCTGCACCGCCGCATCCTGCAGCCACATCCAGCCTGCGATGGTGTCGATCGCATTGTGGCGACCGACGTCCTCGACCATCATCAGCAGCTCGTCACCGCGAAACAGCGCGCAGCCGTGAACCGAGCCCGCAGTCTTGTAGGTGCTGTCGGCGACACGGATGGTGTTGACGATGGCATAGAGCTGCTGCTGGCTCAGGGTTGCGGGCGCAAGCGCAATCGTGTTTACATCGCTCATCAGATCACCAAACACGCTTCCCTGGCCGCAGCCGGTGGTGACGACGCGCTTGGCGGTCTTGGCCGCAATGTCGGCGATTCCATCGCGCGTTGTCACTGCCGCAGCTCCCACTTCCCAGTCGACGGTGATCGCCTCGACCTGGCTCGCAGAATCCATTAGCCGCTGGTTGCGCAAAAAACCCAGCACCAGCAGTTCGGGATGTGCGCCCAGCGTCATCAGCGTCACGAGTTCTCGCCGATCCACATAGACCGTGAGCGCGCGCTCCGCGGGTATGGCGATGGTCTGCGTTTTCCCATGCTCATCGACGACCTCGACCAAACGCGTCAAATCGGCGCGGGCGCTGCTCAGTCTGGGCGATGGGTCTCTCATGGACAAGGTGGCGATCAGAGGGCCGCGCTGGACACGCCATAGCCCGGCGACAGCGCGGCCTCACCGCCACGGCGGATCGACACCGCGCAGTACTTGAACTCGGGTATCTTCCCCACCGGGTCGAGCGCGGCGTTGGTCATCAGATTGGCTGCTGCCTCGTAATAGGCAAAAGGAATGAAGATCGCACCGCGTGGTGTTCCGTCGTCTCGCCGCAGATGAATCGCCACCTCGCCGCGGCGCGAACGCACAGTGACCACGTCGCCGGCCTGCAGGCCCAGCGCCCGCATTTCGTCGCCACACATGGACGCCGTCGCCATCGGCTCAATCGCATCAAGGACGGCAGCACGGCGCGTCATGCTGCCGGTGTGCCAGTGTTCAAGTTGTCGGCCGGTAATCAGGACCAGCGGGAAGTCGGCATCCGGTCGTTCGTTGGCCGGGATGATGTCGGCCGGTACCAGGTGCACCAAGCCGTCGTCGGTCGCAAATCGGTCGATGAACACGGTCGGCTGCCCCGGGTCATCGGCGCTCAGGCAGGGGTAGGTCACGCTGGATTCGCGCTGTAAGCGTTCCCAACTGATACCCGCAATCGCCGTATGCATAGCTTGGCGCATTTCCTCATAGACGGCCGCAACGCCAGCGTGCTCGCCGGGGTAGTTCCATTGCAATCCCATGCGCGTCGCGATCTGCTGGATGATCCACAGGTCGGGCCTAGCCTGGCCGGGCGGATCGATCGCCTGCAGCCCGATTTGCACCATGCGGTCGGTGTTGCTCACGGTACCCGTCTTCTCGGGCCAGGCAGTCGCGGGCAGCACCACATCGGCCAGCCAGGCGGTTTCGGTCATGAATATGTCCTGCACCACCAGATGATCGAGGCTGGCGAGCGCATGGCGCGCGTGGTTGAGGTCGGGGTCGCTCATCGCCGGATTTTCGCCCATGATGTACATGCCGCGCACCTTGTGCGGGTCGCTGTCGGGCGCCAGTGCCTTGTGCATGATCTCGACCACGGTGTAGCCGGGCTGGTCGTCAAGCTTGGTTTTCCAGAAGTCCTCGAACCAGCCGTGCGCGGCCTGGTTGGTGACGCGCTGGTAGTTGGGAAACATCATCGGAATCAGCCCGGCGTCGCTGGCTCCCTGCACATTGTTCTGCCCGCGCAGCGGGTGCAGGCCGGAGCCGGGCTTGCCGATCTGCCCGGTGACGGTCACAAGCGCGATCAGACAGCGCGCGTTGTCGGTGCCATGCACATGCTGGCTGATGCCCATCCCCCACAGGATCATTGCGCCCTTAGCGCCGGCAAAGGCGCGCGCGACTTCCCGCAGGGTCTGCGCCGGGATACCGCATATCGGCGCCATCGCCTCGGGGCTATACCCCTTGACGTTTTGCTTCAGCGCCTCGTAATTGCTGGCCCGATTGCGTATGAACTCCTCGTCGGCAAGCCCCTCGTCGATCACGGTATGGATCAGCGCGTTGAGCATCGCCACGTCGGTATCGGCCTTGAACTGCAGCGTTCGCCAGGCGTGCTTGCCGATGTCGGTGACGCGCGGGTCGGCCAGGACGATCCTGGCCCCGGCCTTGGCCGCATTCTTCATCCAGGTTGCAGCCACCGGATGGTTGGAAGCCGGATTGGATCCGATCACGAAGATCAGATCCGAGTGCCGCACATCATTGACCTGGTTGCTCACTGCGCCCGAACCCACGCCCTCGAGCAACGCCGCTACGCTCGACGCGTGACACAGCCTGGTGCAATGGTCGACATTGTTCGAACCAAAACCGGTCCGCACCAGTTTCTGGAACAAATAGGCTTCCTCGTTGCTTCCCTTGGCCGAGCCGAAGCCGGCGAGTGATTTTTTGCCGTGGGTGTCGCGCAGTACCGTGAATCGGGCGGCCGACATTGCCAGCGCTTCTTCCCAGCTCGCTTCACGAAATACCGCCGACCAGTCGCCCGTGTCGCGGTTGAGCGCCTGCAGTGCATCGGGGTCCTTAGCGACGCCCGCGCGACGAATCAGCGGTACCGTCAGTCGCTGCGGGCTGTGCGCGTAGTCGAAACCGAATCGGCCCTTGACGCACAGTCGGTCGTGATTGGCGGGTCCGTCGCGCCCGTCGACGCTGACAATCTTGTTGTCCTTCACGTTATAGGTGAGCAGGCAGCCGACGCCGCAAAACGGGCAGACCGAATCGACCTTCTTGTCGACCACCTGCGAACCAATCTGGGTCTTTGGCATCAGCGCGCCGGTCGGGCAGGCCTGCACGCACTCGCCGCAGGCGACACAACTGCTATCACCCATTGGGTCTTCCAGGTCGAAAACGATCGCGCTGTGCGCGCCGCGCATGGCGTAGCCGATCACGTCGTTGACCTGTTCCTCGCGGCAGGCGCGCACGCAGCGATTGCACTGGATGCAGGCGTCGAGATTGACGGCCATGGCAGGATGCGACAGGTCGGCCTTGGGCTGCTCGCGGCGAATTTCCCTGAGCGCAGGGCGCACGCTGACACCCATCTGGCTGGCGCAGGCGCTCAGTTCGCCGTGCTGCTGCCGCTCGTCGTGCTCGCTCCACTTGTATCCCGTGTCGGGCATATCGGACAGCAGCATCTCAAGAACCATCTTCTGGCTCTTGATCGCGCGCGCGCTGCCCGAGTGCACCTCCATGCCGGCGCTGACGCTTCGGCAGCAGCTCGGCGCCAGCGTACGCTCGCCCTTGATTTCGACCACGCAGGCGCGGCAATTGCCGTCCGCACGATAGCCCTCCTTGTAACAAAGCCGGGGAATTTCGACCCCATGGCGTTGCGCGGCCTGCAGGATGGTTTCACCCTCGAAGGACTGGATGGTCCTGCCGTCCAGGCTGAAGGCGACGCTTTGCAGCGCGCGCTCGGCGACTTTGGCGAGTGCGTTCATTTAGGCGATTTCCTGCGGAAAATATTTTTGAACGCTGCGCACCGGGTTGGGTGCCGCCTGACCGAGACCACAGATCGACGCGTCGGCCATCACCTGGTTGATGTCCTCCAGCGTCTCGTTGTCCCAGACCGTCGACTGCATCAGCCGCACGGCTTTGGCGGTACCCACCCGACACGGCGTGCACTGGCCGCAGCTCTCGTGCTCAAAGAAATGCATCATGTTGGTCGCGGCGTCGCGCGCGCGGTCCCGGTGACCCAAAACGATCACCGCCGCCGAACCGATGAAGCAGCCATGCGGCTGCAGGGTGTCGAAGTCCAGCGGCAGGTCGGCCATGCTCGCCGGCAATATGCCGCCCGAAGCGCCGCCGGGCAGGTAAGCGTACAGGCGGTGCCCGTCCTGCATGCCGCCGCAGTATTCGTCGACCAATTCCTGCAGCGTGATGCCCGCCGGCGCGAGTTTCACCCCGGGGTTCTTAACACGACCGCTGACGCTAAAAGACCGCAGGCCCTTGCGGCCGTGGCGGCCAAAGCCGCTGAACCAGCCGGGCCCCTTTTCAACAATATCACGCACCCAGTAAAGCGTCTCGAAATTGTGTTCTAGCGTAGGCCGGCCAAACAACCCGACCTGGGCGATGTAGGGTGGGCGCATACGCGGTTCGCCGCGCCTGCCCTCGATACTTTCGATCATGGCCGACTCTTCGCCGCAGATGTAGGCGCCCGCCCCGCGTCGCAGTTCGATCGTCGGCACAGCGCAGGGCGGATTCGCCCGCAGCTTGGCCAGTTCGGCCTGCAGGATCGCCCGGCAACCGTGGTATTCGTCGCGCAGGTAGATGTAACAGACGTCGATGCCGACCACCTTGGCCGCGACCACCAGACCTTCAAGGAACCGGTGCGGGTCGCGCTCCAGGTAAGTCCGGTCTTTGAAGGTGCCGGGCTCG
>CAISIP010000528.1 GCA_903885415.1 uncultured beta proteobacterium | reverse complement strand
CTGAGCAAGTCGGCTACCGGTTGGAGGGCCGCGCGCACCGGCTTCGAGCGGCTGGCCAAGGCGGCGCCAAGCGATCCGTTGATCGAACTGAACCTGGCCTTTTTGCTCGCGCGCGGTGAGGAGCCGCGCTGGGAGACAAGGGTCGAAGGCATCGAACGACTGGCGCGCGTGGCGATGGTCCCAGCGGTGCGCGGCTTTGCCACCGAGAGTTGGAAGATGGCGCTCGGATGGCTGGGCGTGACCCGACCCGACATGCTCGGACTCTTCGACGCCTACCTCAAACGGCATCCGAACGACGCCGAGGTTCGCGAATTGCGCGCCAGCGCGGTCAAGAAGCTCGGCGCCCAGGCCAAGGCCGCGCAGCCCAACGCGCAGATCTCCGCCGGGCTCAAGGCGCTCCATCAGGGCGACGCGGCGCAGGCCGAAAGCGAGTACCTGACGCGTCTGAAGTCCAGCCCCAAAGACCCCGACGCGCTGGGTGGGCTCGGTCTGGTGCGCATGCAGCAGAACCGGTGGGACGAAGCACTGGCCCTGCTCACGCAAGCGACCCAGCAACGCAACGGCAACAACTGGAACAAGGCGCTGCAGGCCGTGCGCTACCAAACGCTGGTCGAGCGCGGATTGGCGGCGCAGCGCGAAGGCGACATGGCGCGCGCGCGCAGTTTGCTGCAGCAGGCGATCGCGCTCGACCCCAAACAAAATGGCGCGCTGCTCGCTCTGGCTGCGCTGCAGTTCGCAGCGGGCGAGGTCGACGCCGCCGAAAGCAGCTACCGCCAGGCGCTGGCGCGCAACGCCAGTGATGCCGATGCGCTGCGCGGCCTGGTCGGACTGCTCGCAGGCACCGACAAGCTGGATGAAGCGCGCAGCCTGCTGCAGCGGCTCACGCCCGAGCAGCTTGGCGGCGTCGACGAAATGAACCGGCTGCGCGCGGCGGTAGCCAACGGCGCGAGCCGCGCCGCGCTGCGCCGTGGCGACGTCGCGCTGGCGCAGGCGACGCTCGAGAAAGCCATGGGCCAGGACCGTGACAACCCATGGATTCGATGGGAACTGGCACAGCTGTACGCCCAACAGGGCCGAAGCAGCGAGGCCAGGGGTCTGATCGACGGCCTGCTGGCGAGCCAGCCGGATAACCCGGTTGCGCTGTACGCCAGCGCGCACCTGGCCGCCGACCGCGGACAGTGGACCGTGGCGCTGGAAACACTCGACCGCATCGCACGCAAGGACCGCAACGCCGACATCGCTGCCTTGCAAAGGCGCAGTTGGCTGCAGCACCAGGGCGCGCGCGCAGTCAGCCTGGCCCGCCAGGGCCGCAAAGCCGAGGCGCTCGCGCTGCTGGAGCAAGCCGCACCGGTGGCGGCGGGCAAGCGCGAGATGATCGGGCTATTGGCCGAGGCCTATGCCGACGCGGGTTCGCCGAATCGGGGTCTGGCCCTGCTGCGCCAACTGATGGCCGCCAGCAGCCAGCCGCTGGTGGCGGACCTGCTGCAATACGCGGGTCTGCTGCTCAAGACGCAGCAGGACGTCGAATGCGCCGGCATTTTGAAGGAGCTGGCGGGCAAAAAACTCAGCGCGAATGAGCGCAAGACGCTGGAGGATCTTGGCTTTTTCCTCGCCCTGCGCCAGGTCGACCTGCTGCGCGAGCGCAAGGAGCTGGCGGCGGCGCGCGAACTGCTCGCGCCGATGCTCGCGCAGCGGCCCGAAGACCCGCTTGCCAACGCCGCGCTGGCACGTTGGACGGTCGCCAGCGGCGACCGGCGCCGCGGCCTGGAACTGGCAAAGAGCCTGAGCGGCCGTTTCCCGGACAACGCCACCGTGCAGCTCAGCGTGGCGCAACTCGCCACCCAGTTCAAGGACGCCGAGCTCGCCGGCACCGCGCTCAAGGCCACGCTGGCGCTGGCGCCCGAGGACGCCGAGCTGGTGGCCAGCGCGGCCAGGCTGGCGCTGGCGCAGGGCAAATCGGCACAAGCCGCCGCATTGTTCGAGCGCGCGATCGCGTTGCAAAATGCACCCGCGCCCAGGCCTGCCGGGCTTGTGCTCGCCGACGCGTCGGGCTACACACCGGACGCGCTGACGCAGTCCGCCGGCTTGCAAGGCGCGCCGATGTCGTCAACGCCCACCCGACCGGGCGACTACTTCCCGCAGGTGTTGTCGCCTGTTGCGCCAGTCTGGACCGTCGCCGCAACCGCCAACGCGCCTGCAGAGCCCCCGCCGCCCAAGGGTGCACCGCGCAGCCTGAGCAGCGAGCTTGACGCGATCCGCGAGGCGCGCAGCCCGCAGGCTCTGACCGGCGTGCACAGCCGCAAGCGCAACGGAAAATCGGGCAGCAGCGCGCTACAGCAGACCGAGCTGCCGCTTGAAGTCCACCTGCCCCTGGGAGAAGGTCGACTGAAACTGCAACTGAACGCGATCAAGCTCGACGCCGGCAAGGCGTCGACTGGCGCTGCCCGCACATCGACGGCGTCGGGGATGGCCGGCTCGCTGGCCTACACCGAGGCCGGCTTTGCGGCCGACCTCGGTCAGACCGCGGCTGGATTTCTCAAGAAGAATTTCACCGGCGGAATCCGGGCCGCCGGGGCGCTGCTTGACGATGGCACTTGGACCTATAGGGTCAATCTGTCACGCCGGCCGGTGACCGACAGCCTGCTCTCGTACGCCGGTGCACGCGACAGCGCGACCGGCAGGGTATGGGGCGGCGTGACGGCCACCGGCACCCGGCTGGATCTGGGCAAGGACATGGGCGGCTTCGGCCTGGTGGGCAACGCGTCGTGGCACACGCTGCGTGGCCGCGAGGTGGCGTCCAACGGGCGCACCGAACTCGGATTCGGCGGCTATCTGGACCTGGTGAACCGCAGTGACAGCAAGCTCAGCACGGGACTGAACCTCAGCGCGCTGGGTTATCAGAAGAACCTGGGCGAATTCAGCCTTGGCCAGGGCGGCTATTTCAGCCCGCAGCGCTATGGCGCGCTCACGGTGCCGCTGAACTGGGCGCAGCGGTCGGGGTCGACAAGCTACCAATTGCAAGCCTCGCTGGGTTACCAGCAGTTCAGTCAGGACGCACCCGGCGGCGCAGCGGCGCCGAGTGAGCCGAGTTCCTCCGGTCTGGCCTACAAGCTGGCGGCCGGCGCGCAGTACCAGATTGCGCCGCAATGGCTACTCGACGCCAACCTGCAAAGCGACAACACGGCCAGCGGCAGCTACCGCCAATGGGGCGCCGGGCTCAACCTGCGTTACAGCTTTTATCCGTCGAGCCAGGCCGCCGCGCTGCCCCTGCTCTCGTATGGACCGGCTTACGGCCAGTGAGGCGGCACAGTCCGCACCGGCGATTTCCCACCCCCCATCCTTCAACCCTGGAGCACTCCCCCCATGCCCGCATCGACACTCGCAGGACTGGCACTGCTGGTCATCGGCGAAAGCCATTTGTCACAGGCCAATTACCTGATCAATCCTTTGCATGAGAGCCTCAGCGCCGCAGGCGCCAAGGTGCACGCCATTGGCGCCTGCGGCGCCAGCGCCGGCGACTGGCTCAAGCCGACCACCGTCCCCTGCGGCGGCGAGCGCAGCAGCGGTGCGGCCGTGGTCAAGGGCCGGGACGCAACGACCACGCCCATCAAACAGCTGATTGCCGCCGACAAACCCGACCTGGTCGTGATCATCATTGGCGACACCATGGCCTCCTACGACAAGGAAGCTTTCCCCCGGGCCTGGGCCTGGCAGGGCGTGACCAGCCTGGCCAAGGAAGTTGGGGCCACCAAGACGCCTTGCGTCTGGGTCGGTCCGCCCTGGGGCCAGCCGGGTGGAAAGTACCAAAAAAACGATCCGCGGGTTGAGCTGATGTCCGGCTTTCTGGCCAGCAATGTGGCGCCCTGCAGCTATGTGGACTCCTTGAAGTTTTCCAAGCCCGGCCAGTGGGAGACGCTCGACGGACAGCATTTCACGCTGGCGGGCTACAAGGCATGGAGCCAGGCGATCACCAAGGCGCTTGGCGAATCGCCGGCGCTACAGGCATTGAAGAAGCCATGAGCGCCGCCCGGACCACCCGCGCGCGCCGCGCGCAGGCTTTGGCGCAGTTCGCTGCCTTGTGCTGCCTGTGCAGTCTGGCGCTGGCCACCGAAATACCGCTGTACGCGACCGGCCCGAGCCAGGACGCCGCCTTCGTACGATTCGTCAACGCCCAGGATAGGGTGCTGGAGATCAGCGCGAGCGGATCGAAGGCGCGCACCCGACTTGAATCGGCCCAGCCCGCCAGCCCTTTTTACAGCGTCGACGCCAATGCGAAACTCAGGGGCCGCTTGCAGGCCGGCGACCAACAGGGTGACATCGCGCTATCGGTCAAGCCCGGCGAGTTCGCCACCGTGGTCGCTATGCCCGGAGCAGGCACTATCCGCCAGACCATCCTGCGCGAACAGCCCGACGACTTCAACGCGCTCAAGGTGTCGCTGGCGCTGTACAACGTCGACCCACAATGCGGCGCTGCGGGGCTGCATGTGGTGGGCAGAAACACCACGCTATTCGAAGGCGTGGGCGCGGGCACGCTGCAGCGCCGCGCGATGAACCCGGTCAGCATCTCGGTGCAATTGCGGTGCAACGGCCAACCGGCAGCCGCGACGCTGGCGCTCGGTGCGCTGCAGGCGGGCCAGCGCTACAGCGTGTTCGTCGTTCCGGCCGCGGGCAGCACGCGCTTGTTCCTGGCGGCCGACAGCGTGTCGCGCTAGGCGCGCCGGCGCATTCGACCAAGGCAGCCAAGCACCATGGTGTTCGCCTCGCTGGAATTTCTGTCGCTGTTCCTGCCAGTCTTCCTCGCGCTCTACGCGCTGGTGGCACCCAGACGGCGCAACGCCCTGCTGCTCGTCGGCAGCTGGATTTTCTACGGATGGTGGAGTCCAAGCTTCCTGCTGCTGTTCATGGCACTGGCCGGTCTGGGCTGGTACGGCGGTCTTGTCATCGCACGCCTAGAGCGGGGGCGTGGCCTGGCGCTGACCCTGTGCATTGGCGTCAACTTGATGCTGCTGTGCTGGTTCAAATACGCCAACATCGTCGTCGACACCGTCGCCGAACTGCTCGGGCCCGGCGCGATGGCGGCCGACTGGCAGCGCGTGGTGCTGCCGATCGGGCTTTCATTCATCGTGCTGCAGTCGATCAGCTACCTCGTCGACGTCTACCGGCGAACGGTACCGGCAGACCCGAGTTTCACCAGCTTCGGAGCCTACCAGTCGATGTTCGTGCACCTGATCGCCGGACCGATCATCCGCTACGACTGGGTCAAGCGCGAGCTGGCGAGCCGTCCTTTTGACTGGCCCCAGTTTGCCCTGGGCGCGCGCCGCTTCATGGTCGGCATGAGCATGAAGGTGTTGGTAGCCGATACCCTGGCGCCAGTCGCCAACCTGGCTTTCAGTTTGCCGCAGCCGACGCTGGCCGACAGCTGGGCCGGCTGCATAGCCTACAGCCTGCAGCTTTTCTTAGACTTCGCCGGCTACAGCGGCATGGCGATCGGGCTGGGAATGATGCTGTGCTTTCGCTTTCCGGAGAATTTCAGGCATCCCTATCTT
>CAISIP010000527.1 GCA_903885415.1 uncultured beta proteobacterium | reverse complement strand
GCACGCACTCAGAACTGTTCGAGGAATAAGCGATGGGCGTTGAATCGCTTCCCAACTTCACCGCGCCGGCCCGCCAACGATGGGAATTGATTCCTACCAGGGGTTTGCCAGCGTCAGGCCGTCAATGTTTTCAAAGTCTGCGGTGTTGCGAGTGGCCACCGTCAGACCGCTGGCCAACGCAATGGCTGCAATTTGCGCGTCCTCGGTCGAGATGGGTTGCCCCTGGCGGGTGCGCTTGGCCACGATAAGGGCGTAGTTTTTTGCCGCAGCAGCGTCAAACGCAAGGCAGTGTCCGGCAAAGTCTTGTTCAAACATTTGGTCGGCCGCAATGGCCAGAGCGTTGCGGCGTTTGCCTGCAGGCAGCAGGGCGATGCCGGTGAGAATTTCGGCCTGGGTGACGGCGCTGGTGTGCATGGCCTCATGTGTATTTTGGGCGAACCAGTCAAGCACGCTCGCGGCTGGCTTGACTCGCATCAGCTCTGAGAGCACGTTGGTATCGAGCACAAAGCCGTTGCTCATGGGGTGTCAATGGCCGGCGGTGTGCGCGCGATTTGACGCGCTGGTATCGGCAGGGACCTCACTTTCAGCTTGGCAAACCTGCTGTTGACTCGCTCGGCAAAACTGACCTGAGCGGCCTGCTCGGGGGCAACGATTTTTTGCAGGATTTCTCTTACCTCCTGTTCCATGGACCAGCCATGGCGTGCGGCCCGCACACGCAAGCTGTTCTTGACAGATTCGTCGAGGTTGCGAACGGTAAGGCTGCCCATGCGGGAACTCCAAGTGATTGCAATGAAATCATTGTAATCAATTTAAGGCAGCGAGATGGCGGTGATAGGACAGCATCATGCCCACCAGCATTGCCCTGAGCCCCCACTTCGAGACCTTCATCCGCGACCAAGTCGAAAGCGGCCGCTACAACAACGTCACCCGGGCACGTGTGCACCTGGAGTGGGTGATGTCCAAGGCCACCGAGGCGCTGCTGCAAGAAGCGCTGCGCGCCTGAGTCGCTACAGGGCCCGCCCCCTCCTGGCGCTATAGGCATTGCGCCAGGCCAGGACGCGCTGGTTGGCCTTGGCCATGCATGCTTCTGTGCGCGCCGCCTCGGTGCCGAGGTATTTGGCCTTTGGGGTAATACCCACCCGCCCCAGGTCCAGACGGTCCGCGTCCCAGCAGGTCAGCACGGTCTGGTCGGCCTGCGTCATGCCAGCGCTGTGGTGAACGCAGGCGTACTCCAGTCGGTCCATCTCGTCATCGGTGGCGTGAAAGTAGGTGCCCTTGAGCTGCTTGGCCAAGACGGCCCCACGCGCGCCGTGGCCTTCATCCCGGCCCTCGTTCAACCGTCTGGCGTCGTGGAAGAACGCAAACAACTCCACCACATGCACATTCGCGCCACTATGGCGGGCCAGCATCAGCCCGTTAGCGCGCACCCTTGCCCAATGCGCGATGCCGTGGTGCCCCCACCAGTTCACCACCAACTGCTCACGCAAATGCGCAAGCAAAGGCTGGCGCTTAAAAATGCTCAAACCAGGTTCCTTTCAAGGTGGCCCAGGTAATTGGCCCCAACGCCGGCCCAATCGCACCGGCCATCCGTCCATAGCACCACGACGGGTGCAGTTTCAAGCGACCAGAAGCGCTTGGCCTGATCTCGGACACGCGCAGGCTCTCGGCCAGGGTCTCGATGACGGTTTTGGACTGGTTGGTTTTTCAATTCATGCCGCCGAGTGCGTTTTAACCCAGTCACGCAGGGCTGCGTTCATGCGCGATTGCCAGCCGGCGCCAGT
>CAISIP010000526.1 GCA_903885415.1 uncultured beta proteobacterium | reverse complement strand
GCTATCAGGTGGTTTCCCACGTAGCAGGCGATGCGCTCGTTGATGTAAAGAATGGCCTGCTTGGCAAAGCCCCAGCGCGCGCGCGACCACTCTATGCCGTCCATGTTGATCACGTTCGGTATGCCCTTGAGCCGCTGCAAGGTGTTGAAGATGGCGGTGTTGTAGCCAAAGGTCAGGCACAGGTCGCGGAACTTCGACGCATGGCGTATGGCAATCCAGTCGAACTTAGAGGTTCCTTTCCAGCCGGGCAGGTGCATGGGAATCAGGACGCGCTCGATGCCGTTCCATCGGTCCTCGATCACCGCGCCGGTGCCGGGCACCTGACAGTACACAATAACCCGCCAGCCCCGGCTCACAAGATAAAGGCCGATGTTCTCCGCCGCCGTCTCAAAGCCGCCGTAGTTGGCCGGCACACCGTGCGTGCCCAGTATGCGCACGGTCTTAGCCGTCATGCCGCGGCCCGTTCGGGCACCAGGGCCGGCCGGCTCAGCTCGTCTATCAGCAGCTTTGTCTGGCGTATGTTGGCCCGCCCCGAGGCACCGAACACGATCGATTCGATGTGCGGCTGGCCGCAGACGTAGGCAATGGCCTCGCGCGGCGATAGGGCGCCCGAGGCCAGAACCGACATGGCGATGGGGCGGAAGCGGCGCGTGGCGATAGCATTTTCGTAGGCGGCTAAGCCGCCGCACATGCGAAACCCGATCTTGTTGATGTTGCTGCACACGATAGGGTTGTGCACGCCTTGCTCTTCCAGCACGTCCAGCAGCATCGGCGTGTTCATGGTGATGTAGCCGGGTTCGGCGCCATAGGCTTGCTTGACGTGGTCGTGAAAGGTGCGAAATGCACGTTTCATGCCCAGCCCCAGTAACAGATCGGTGACCACGTTCTGAATGAAGATGACCGGCGTGGACAGGCCCTGGAACATCTTCATTTCGGCGTCTATCAGTAGCCGCATGATGGCGTCCACGTCGCGCCCAGCCAGCGCGACCCCGCCCTTGAGCATGGCGCCGATGGCGCCGTCCTCAGGCAGGAACTTGCGCAGCGCGCCAATCATGCCGTGGTCGGTCACGGCATTGGCGTACTTGTGCGCGTACGGCATACAGGGGTAAAACTTGTAGCCGGGGTACTTGCCAGGGTGGGCGCGGAAGTGGTCGCAGATCTGGGCCACCCGATCGTGGGTGGTGCACATGAAGGTACGGATACCTTCCTGGTAGGCGGCATCCAGCACGTCGATCACCGCTTGCAAATCCTGAAAGCGGATCTGCTGCGCGCGTGCCTTTTCCTCCGACATGTGGTTCACGCCAAAAAACTGGTTGTCGCCGAAAAGAACTCTGTCCATGAGATCGTCGCCCCGTTGTTTATGAGTCATGCGCCCATCAGGCGCGCCAGCAGGCCTGGGCGGTGCGCGGGGATCGGTGCCGCCGCGGTGCCACCGGCCAAAATCATGGCCACCATCCGGTCAGTCTCCAGGGCCGTGCCGAATGCGTTGTGGCCGTTCAGGCGCTTTGTCAGGATGCTTTGAACAAAGTAGTCGATCTGCGCCGAATACTCTTCGCCCCGAAGGTAAAACCACACCGGGTCGGTCAGGTCGGTGGTGTACCGCACATTCCAGCCCACCTGCACGTCGGGCAGTGCGGCGTGCGGTTCACGCAGGTAGATCTGGCACTCCTGGCGGTCGGCCACCACCCGGCCATTGGTTCCCCACACCGATAGCCGGGTCGACATTTTGCGAAAACTCTCGTCGCTCCAGTTGACGCTCAACTGGCCGCTGGCCCCGCCGTCGTAATGCATGGTGCAGTAAATTTCGTCCTCTACATCCCGCGAATACACGCTGTGGCGCACGACGCCCGACACCGAACTCGGCATGCCGGTGACAAAGTTGACCAGGTCAATAGCATGGCAGGCGTAGTCGTATAGGGCGCCGCCGCCCTGGCCCTTGGACGAGCGCCAGGTCATACCCTGCGGGCGCAGCACTACGGGGCCATAGGCTTCGGCGCGCACGTGGTGTACTGTGCCCAAAGCGCCGGATCCCACGATACGCGCCGCCTCCTGAAAGGCGCCTACAAAGCGGTAGTGATATCCCACTTGGGTGACCAGACGCTTGCTCTGCGCCAGCGCGTGCAGGCGGTTGCCATCCGCCAGCTCGAGCACAAAGGGCTTTTCGCAGAACACATGCAAGCCGCGGTCGAGTGCCTTTTGAACCATGGACGCATGCAGCTTCGATGGTGTGGCTATCAATACGGCGTCGATCTGCTCCTGCGCCAGCAGCGCGTCGTAGTCGGTGTAGCATTTCAACTCGGCGTTCTTGGCGATCACGTCGGTCAGGTAGGCCGTCGCGTCGCACGCGGCCACCAGTTCCACATCGGGGTGCGTTCGCACCACGGCCAGATGGGAAAGCCCCATCTTTCCCAAGCCGACTACGGCTAAACGCAAGCGCTTCGATCCCAACGAATTGCCACTACCGGATGTCATGGCGCAAGCCTTATGGATAAGTAATGCATGGCAACATGCCTATTGCTGTGCTAGTTGTTTGATTAACCCGACCAACTTGTGGTCATGCTCTTCCTGGCTGAAAACCGCGGCCTGACGGACCCGACCAGCGTCGCCGAGGGACCGCCTGAGGCCCGGTTCCTGCACCAGTCGAATAATCGCGCCGGCCAGTTCTTCCACGCTACCGGGCTTTACCAGTACGCCGGTTTTCCCGGGCTCTACGATCTCGACCAGTCCACCGTGGGCCGCAGCGATGACGGGCAACCCATAGGCCATTGCCTCAATGGCCACGCGGCCGAAAGGCTCCGGTTCGGTCGAGGGTACGACGGCGATGTCGGATGCGGCCCAGGCCACATCCACCTCGGGCATGAATCCGTGCCAAAGGACCTCGGCCCCTAGACCGGCCGCCTGAATCTGGGCGAGCATGGCTTCACGAAAGTGGGTTTGTCCATCGGCCACGTCACCCACCATCAGGTAGCGTACGCCTTGCACGCCGCGCGATCGGATCAGGGCTGCGGCCTCGATGAGGAGGCCCTGGCCCTTCCAGCGATTGATGCGGCCGACCAGGGTCACCAGGGTCTCGCCGGGCAATACCCCTAGCTTGGCGCGAAAGGCAGCCACT
>CAISIP010000525.1 GCA_903885415.1 uncultured beta proteobacterium | reverse complement strand
CGAATCCAACCAGCGCGCGAGCATCGGCTGCCAGCCTCAGGCTGCCGCCAGACGGCGCACTGTCGGCACTGCGGCGCCGGTCGCGCGTTCGATGCGCAGCACTTCGGCGCGCGCTGGCGCCGCGCGCATATCCCAATCGCTCAACACTACCCGCCGAAGCGACTCACCCAGACGGTGTTCGGCAGGCCGGTGCGTGTGGCCGTGGATCAGGCAGTTGGCGCCGGCTGCCTGCAACCAGGCTGCGGCGGCAATCGGATCCACATCAAAGCTCTGCACTTGCGAATGCCTGCGCGCGTCGCTGCGCTCGCGCAGTTCGCGTGCCATCTGGCGACGCGTGGCGAGCGGGCGGCCGAGAAAATCCTGCTGCCATGCGGGGCTGCGCACCAGCGCCCTGAAGCCCTGGTACTCGGTGTCCGCCAGACACAGCGCGTCCCCATGCGACAGCAGCCAGCGCTGGCCCGCAAAGTCCAGCACCGTCGGGTCGCCAAGCCGGCGCAGCCCGCAGGTGATGCCAAAGTCCGGCCCAACCAGAAAGTCGCGGTTGCCGCAGATGAAGAATAGGTCCATCCGCTGCGCGGCCTGCCGCAGCGCCTGAACGCAACGACCCTCGAAGCTGTCGCCTTCGCAGCTGTCGTCACCGACCCAGACTTCAAACAGGTCTCCCAGTATGAAAAGCGCCTGCGCAGGCGTTTGCTGCATGTAGCGCTGCCAGGCCAGAAAGGTTTCGGGTGCGCTGTCGTGCAGATGCAGGTCGGAAATGAAATCGATCGTGTGCCAGTCGGCCGGCGCCGCGAGTTCCTGTGCGGGCTCACCCGATGCCGGCGATGGCTGTGCGTGCACGGCTTGCCTGCCTCGAGCGCGGGCGGCCGACTCAGAGGGCGACGGCCTTCTCGATCAGCACGTCTTCCTTCGGAACATCGTCGTGGAATCCCTTGCGGCCGGTTTTGACCTTGCCTATCTGCTCGACGATGTCGGAGCCGCCGACGACCTTGCCGAAGACCGCATAGCCCCAACCCGACCCCGATGCTTGCTTGTGGTTCAGGAAATCGTTGTCGCTCAGGTTGATGAAAAACTGGGCGGTGGCCGAATGGGGGTCGCTGGTGCGCGCCATTGCCACGCTGTAGACCACATTCTTCAGTCCGTTGGCCGCTTCGTTGGCAATCGTCGCGCCGGTCTTCTTTTCCTTCATGCCGGGCTCGAATCCACCGGTCTGCGCCATGAAGCCGGGTATGACGCGGTGAAACACCGTGTTGTCATAGTGGCCGCTGGCGACATATTCCAGAAAGTTGGCGGTCGACAGCGGCGCGTTCTCGGCGTCGAGTTCGATCGTCACCACGCCCAGATGGCTGATGTGCAGTTCGACTTGGGGATTGCTCATGATCTATTTCACCAAAGTTGCGGAGTTGATAAGCAGGGTTGTTTTGGGAACGTCCGAGGGGAAGGGTCCACCGGCGCCGGTGGGCGTCAGTTTCATCTTCTGTACCACATCCATGCCGCTGACGACCTTGCCGAATACGGTGTAGCCGAACAGTTGCGGCGATCCCATCAGGTTGGCGCGCGGCGTGTTCTCGTAGACGCGGCCCTGGTACTCGAAGCGGGGTACCGGGTCGCCGGGCGGTATCAGCGTCGGATCCAGGAACGCATTGTCCTTGACGTTGATGAAGAATTGCGAAGTGGCCGATTGCGGGTCGCTGGTGCGCGCCATCGCCAGCGTCCCCACCACATTGCGCAGGCCGCCCTTGGCCAGCGCGTCGCGGCCTTCGTGGACGACCGGTGCACGGGTTTTTTTCTCGGAAAATTTAGCATCGAAGCCGCCGCCCTGCACCATGAAGTTCTCGATCACGCGGTGGAAAATCGTTCCGTCGTAGTGCTTGTCTCTGACATATTGCAAAAAGTTTTCGACCGTCTTGGGTGCCTTGTCGGGATACAACTCGACGACGAAGTCCCCCGCCGAGGTGCTGAACTTCACCCGCGGAGCTTCTTCGGTCTGCGCGATCGAAGCGGGCGGGCTCAGCAGGCTGGCCCAAGCCAGCAGCAGGAGCGCGGTACGGCGAGACATTGTCATGCGGGGATCCTTACGATGGGGTCGGTCACCTTGGCTGCGGCAGCGCCAACTGGCGCAACCGCGACTGCTTGGCGAGCAGGCCGACGTTGCCGGCGTCGAGTTGCAGCGCGCGTCCATAGCTCAAGCCCGCTAGGCCGAGGTAGACGTCGCCCAGATTTTCATGCGCGACCGCATAGTCTTTGTTCGTCCGTATCGCCATCTCCAGCGCGGCGCGTGCCTGGTCATAGCGCCCCTGAGCGGCGTGCAGAACGGCCAGGTTGTTGTAGGGCTCCGAGAGCTCCGGGTATTCCTGCGTGAGTGCCGTGTAGGCGGCAATGGCTTCGGCCTGCTGCCCCGCGTCCTGCTGTATCAGCGCCTTCAGAAAACGCATTTGCGGGTCACGCGGATTGCTACTCAGGTATTGCTCGGCCTGGGTCAGGGCGTCCGCCAGTTGACCATTGCGCATCAGTTGCCTGACGCCGGCGTAATCGTCGGCACATGCAGGGCCCCCGGCCAAAGCCGCAACGAGCAGGCCTGCGCGAACGCATAGGCCAATGCCGCGGGCTGTGTGCATGATGAAGTCTCCTAACCCGGCGCGTTGCAAACCCGGACACCGGGGCTTTATACTGAACTAAATTGTAGCCCAGCGATGTCCGACCCCCGCTGGGAAATCCCCACTTCCATTACCTGATGCGCCCCATGCTTTACGAGGCAGTTGTCTCTTTCGTTGCCTTCTTGCAAACGCCGACGCGCTGCCGATGAGCCTGCGGATCTACAACACGCTTTCGCGTGCGCTGGAGCCCTTTTCACCGATCGTCGCGGGCCATGTGCGCATGTATGTCTGCGGCATGACGATCTACGACCTGTGCCACATCGGGCACGCGCGGATGATGATGGCTTTCGACGTGGTGCAGCGCTGGCTCAAGGCCAGCGGCATGCAGGTGCGCTACGTGCGCAACATCACCGATATTGACGACAAAATCATCAAGCGTGCGGTGGAACGGTCGATCACGATCCGCCAGCTCACCGACGAAATGATCGCTGCAATGCACCAGGATATCGGGGCGCTGGCGATAGAGCCGCCGACCGTCGAGCCACGTGCCACCGAGTATGTGTCGCACATGCTTGGCTTGATCGGCAAGCTCGAGCAGCGCGGGCTGGCCTACCGGGCGGATAACGGCGATGTGAATTTTCCGGTGCGCAAGTTCGCGAGCTACGGACGGCTATCGGGCAAGTCGCTCGACGAACTGCGAGCAGGCGAGCGCGTCGCGGTGCCCGACGGCAAGCAAGACCCGCTGGACTTCGTGCTGTGGAAGGCGGCCAAGGAATCGGAACCTGCTGACGCCCGGTGGGACAGCCCCTACGGCGCGGGCCGCCCGGGATGGCATATCGAGTGCTCGGCCATGTGCGGCCAGACGCTGGGCGAGAGCGTCGACATCCACGGCGGTGGCGCCGACCTGCAGTTCCCGCACCACGAGAACGAGATCGCCCAAAGCGAAGGCGCCACCGGCAAGCCGCTGGCGCGGTTCTGGATGCACACCGGCTTCGTCCGGCTGGACAACGAGAAGATGTCCAAGAGCCTGGGAAATTTCTTCACCATTCGCGAAGTGCTGTCTCGATACGACGCCGAGACGGTGCGATTTTTCCTGCTGCGTGCCCATTACCGCAGCGCGCTGAACTACAGCGACGTGCATCTTGACGACGCGCGCGCGGGCCTCAAGCGTCTGTATATCGCGCTGGAATCCGTGGCCCCAGGCGCCGATGCGACTGTCGACTGGAGTGACCCCTTTGCCGCACGCTTCAAGTCGGCGATGGACGAGGATTTCGGCACGCCAGAGGCGGTGGCCGTTCTCTTCGATCTTGCGAGCGAGGTTAACAAGACCGGCTCGCCGGCGCTGTCCCGACTGCTGCGGGCGCTGGGTGGCGTATTGGGGCTGCTGCAGTCCGCGCCCGGCGACTTCCTGCAGGGCCGCCTGCAGGCCTCGGGTCAGGCGTCTTTGGATGCCCGCGCGATCAATGACGCCGGCATCGAGTCGCTGATTGCGCAGCGCCATGCGGCCAAGGTGGCCAAGGACTTCGGGCAGGCCGACCGCATCCGCGTCGAACTGGCCGCCCGGGGCGTGCTGCTCAAGGACTCGGCTGGCGGCACCAAATGGGAACGATCGGTGTGAAGGTCGCCGTTGCGCCGGCCCGGCCCGATTATTGGGACGAAGCGTGCAAGCACTTGACGCGCAAGGACCGGGTGATGAAGCGGCTGATTTCCCATTCAGAAGGCGCTTGCCTGCAGACGCGTGGCGATGCCTTCAGCACGCTGGCGCGCAGCATCGTCGGGCATCAGATATCGG
>CAISIP010000524.1 GCA_903885415.1 uncultured beta proteobacterium | reverse complement strand
TCAAGCTGATGGCGGACGGTACCCAGCAATGGTCGCCCAAGGAAGCCATACGCGTTGCGCACGCAATCGCGCCGTACGACCTGTGGTGGCTTGAAGAGCCCGTGAATGCGCAGGACATCGAAGGCTGCGCCGAAGTCCGACGCGCGGCGCCTATGAACATTGCCACCGGAGAAACCAACTTCGGCGTCGCCGAGTCCGCGCGCCTGTTACAACTCGGCGCCGCCGATGTGCTGATGCCCAATCTGCAGCGCGTCGGTGGCATTACCGGCTGGCGCAAGGTCGCGGCCATGGCGGAGTTGCATCGGGTTCCGATGGCTTCGCATGTCTATGGCGAAATAGGCGTGCATCTGATGTGCGGCGTACCCAATGCGCTCACGCTCGAAGTGGTGCCCTGGTGGCCCAAGCTGTTCAACGAGTCCCTGTCGGTCAAGGACGGCATGGCCAGTCCGCCTTCACGGCCCGGGCTGGGTCTGACGCTCGATGAAGCGCTGGTCAAGGCTCACGCCATTCACTGAAATGCAGCACGCATACCGAGAAGGACTGGCATGAAGGTCACCCGTATAGACTGCACCCCTTTCACCCTGCCGCTGAAGCGCCCTGTGCGCTTCGCCAATGGGCGCCTAGTGGTGACCGAACACGTGCTGGTCGAGATCCACACGGACGAAGGGTTGGTCGGGCGTGCTGAGGCGCCTTCGCGGCCGTTCTTTTACGGCGAGTCGCAGGCCAGTATGGTGGCGGCGGTCAAGCAGTGGTTTGGTCCCTTGCTGATGGGTCTGCATCCGCTACAGATAGAGCAGGCCTGGGCCGGCTTTGCAACCGTCGAACACAACAACACCATCAAGGGCGCGCTGGATATCGCGCTGCATGACCTGGCCGGCCAGATTCTCGGGCAGCCCTGTCATCGCATGCTTGGTGCGTGGGCGACGCAGGTGCGCGCGACCTACATCTGTGGCTATGACAAGCCTGAAGTCATGGCACAAGAGGCCTTGATGGTGCGCGAACGGTACGGCATCACGTCCTTCAAGCTCAAGGTCGGCATCGATCCGAGCCAGGATGTGTTCATGCTGCACACGCTGCGCCGGGCCCTTCCCGATGCACTGCTGTACGTGGACGGCAACTCGGGGCTATCGGGCCCCGACGCGGTGCGGGTGCTGGACGCCGGATACGAAGTTGGCCTGAAATGGGCCGAAGAACCGGTGCACCGAGACGACCGCCCGGGCCGGGCTTTCGCCGCACGCCATTCCAGGGTGCCGCTGATGGGCGACGAGAGCTGCCGTAATCCGGAGGAAGCCACGCGCGAAATCAACGAAGGCATAGTGCAGGCCGTCAGCATCAAGACCGCACGCACCGGATTTCGCGTGTCGCGTGACATCGTGGCGCAATGTTCGGCCCGGCGTGTGCAGACGGTCATCGGCAGCCAGGGCGACAGCACCCTGGGCATCGTGTCGGCGCTGCATTTCGCAGTTGCGCATCGCGCCACCGCCATCAACCCGGCCGAACT
>CAISIP010000523.1 GCA_903885415.1 uncultured beta proteobacterium | reverse complement strand
GGTGCCGACGGGCTCATTCTGACGATCGGCTACCTGATGATGGAAGCTGAAACCATCGAGATCATCACGCAGGACAACAAGAAGCTGCCGGCAAAGGCGGTCGGCTACGATGTGGCGACCGGCTTTGGGCTGGTACGGGCGCTGCTGCCTTTGCGCGGCGCGGCGCCAGTGGCAATGGGAAGCGCCGCTGCCCTCAAGGCGGGCGAGGCGATGATGACCGTCACCGGCGCACCCGGCGACGGCGCCGACAGCCAGGTCGCGATGACCCAGGTGGTGAGCACCAGGCCGTTTTCGGGCTATTGGGAGTACCACATCGACCTGGCCGTTTTCACCAGCCCGCCGATCGCCAACCACTCCGGGGCACCGCTGTTCAACCAGAGGGGCGAGTTGGTCGGCGTAGGCAGTCTGTTCGTCAGCGACGCGGCGGGCAGCGGGCGGCGCACGCCAGGAAATATGTTCGTTCCCGTCGATCTGCTCAAACCGATACTGGCGGAGCTGCAACAAAGCGGCAGCACCCTGCAGGGGCGCAGGCCCTGGATCGGCCTGAGTTCGTCCGAACAGGGTGGCCGGGTGCAGGTGCTGCGGGTCAACCCGGACAGCCCGGCGCAGCAGGCGGGTCTGGCACCTGGCGATCTGGTGCTGGCGGTCGACGGCGTGACGGTGGCGACGCTAGAGGCCTTCTACAAGAAGCTGTGGGACCGCGCACAGCCCGATGCGGAAATCTCGCTCACCGTCGTGCAGGGTGCCACGCTGCGGACCGTCGTCGTCAAGCCGGTCGACCGGTCCAGCACCATGCGCAAGCCGGCGGGAATCTAGGGCGGATCGCGCAGACCCTCGCGCACCGTCGGGAAGCACAAACGCAGTCCGAGTTCAAGCTTCATGCGCCGGTTGTCCATGCGCCGCGACTCCGACATGAAGCTCAGCAACATCAGCGGCAGCGCATGGTCGGCTGTGCTGCGCGGCACGCGCGGGGGACGCGCCAGACCATAGAGGTCGGCGGCTAGGTCGAAATAGTCACCCATTTTCAATTGCGAATCATCGTTCACGTTGTAGACGCGCTGGGCCCGGCCTCGCCACAGCGCGCTGATGCAGGCGCGTGCCAGGTCGTTGGCGTGGATGTGGTTGGTATAGACGTCGTCCTGGGCACGCAATACCGGCGTTCCCTTGAGCAGCCGCACCCGCGGCGTCCCGCCATCGCGGTCGGCAGCGTAGATGCCCGGTATGCGCAAGATGCTGCTGCGAACGCCTGCTGATCGACCTAGAAAGCGTATGCGCCGCTCGGCGTCGAGTCGCCTGCGCGCGCGCGGCGTGTCAGCGCGCGGGTTGCGGGTTTCGCTGACCCAGGCACCGGCGCAGTCGCCGTAGACGCCGCTGGTCGATCCGTACACCAGCGCAGACGGCGCGCCCCGGCGGCGCAATGCGGCGACCAGCGCCTGGGTTCTGGCGTCGTGCCAGCCCTGCGCGCTCGGCGGTGCCAGGTGGAGCACCCGGGTCGCGATGCCGGCCAGCCGACGCAGCGTGTCGGGTTGGTCCAGGTCGCCGAGCAGCGGCTGGATACCACGGCCGCGCAGTTCGCCCACCCGCGCAGCCGTCGAGCTCAGCGCGATCAGCTGGACACGCCCGCGCAGCCGCTGCGCCACGCGCAAGCCGATATCGCCACAGCCCACGATCAGGATGCGCTGGCGGCGAAATCGCGCGGGCAAGGCGCCCAAGGGGCTTTGGATTGAGGGCAAAATCGGCGGTGGCGCTGACAGTCAGCCCCGAGGATAACCAAAGATGCGTTTGCAGATCGCCATTGAGCCCAGCGGGCGGATTTTCAGTGCCGACCCGGATGAAACGATTCTGGCTGCCGCCATACGCCAGGGAGTCGGCCTGCCCTACGGCTGCAAGGACGGCGCCTGCGGCTCGTGCAAGTGCAAGAAGCTCGAGGGCAGCGTCGCGCACGGCCCGCACCAGGCCAAGGCGCTGAGCGCCGACGAGGAGGCCGCCGGCTTCGTGCTGACCTGCTGCGGCGTGGCCCAAAGCGACCTGGTGCTCGAGTCGCGCCAGGTGACGCAGGCCGGCGCTTTTGCGATTCGCAAGATGCCGTCGCGGGTGGTGTCGATCGAACGCCTTTCGCACGATGTGATACGGCTACAGATGCAGTTGCCGGCCAACGAGCCTTTTCTGTACCACGCCGGACAGTATGTGGAGTTCATCCTGCGCGACGGTGTTCGGCGTAGTTACTCGATGGCCAACGCGTCGCACCGGGGGCCCGGGCTGGAACTGCATATCCGCCACATGCCGGGCGGCAAGTTCACCGACCATGTATTTGGCGCCATGAAAGAAAAGGAAATCCAGCGCATCGAAGGGCCCTTTGGCAGTTTCTACCTGCGCGAAGACTCCGAAAAGCCGATCGTGCTGCTGGCCTCCGGGACCGGCTTTGCACCGATCAAAGCGCTGATCGAGCACATGCAGTTCAAGGGCATCGTGCGCCCCGCAACGCTGTACTGGGGCGGCCGGCGTCCGCAGGATCTGTACATGGACGCGTGGGTGCGCAGCACGCTGCGCGATATGCCGACGCTGTCCTATGTTCCGGTGGTGTCCGATGCGTTGCCTGAGGACGGATGGAGCGGCCGAAGCGGTTTTGTCCACCGCGCGGTGCTCGAGGACCTGCCAGACCTGCACGCACACCAGGTCTACGCCTGCGGCGCACCGGTGGTGGTGGACTCGGCGCGGCGCGATTTCTGCGAACTCGCGGGACTCGACGAAGAAGCCTTTTACGCCGACTCCTTCATCACCGAGGCCGACAAGGCGCAGCCATGAACCATGAATTCCGGCGCCACTTCCTGATCGCAGCCATCGCCACATGGGCGATCGGCGGCGGGCCTGCGCAGGCCCAGGCATTTCCGTCCCGACCGATTCGCTGGATCGTCGTGGCACCAGCAGGCTCATCGCTGGACGTGATCGCGCGGGCGATGCAGGAAAGGCTCAAAGAATCGCTGGGCCAACCCGTGGTGATCGATAACCGCGCCGCCGCCGGGGGAACGCAGGGAACCGGCGAAGCGGCCAGAAGCGCACCCGATGGCCACACTTGGGTCATGTCGTACAACGGCCCTCTGTCCTACGCGCCATTCCTGTACACGAAGCTGCCGTACAACCCTGCGCGCGACCTCCAGCCGGTGGTGCTGACCACATCGCAGCCCAACCTGATCGCAGTCCACACCGGCGTTGCCGCCAACACCATGGCCGAGTTGGTCGTGGCGCTCAGAGCCAGCCCGGGAAAATACAACTTTGCCTCGGTGGGCAATGGCAGCTCGTCGCACCTGACGCTCGAGTACATCAAGGCACTAACCGGATCCTTCGCCGTACACATACCCTTCAACGGCGGGCCACCGGCAGTGCTATCGACCGCCAGCGGCGACACGCAGATACTGGCGGCGGTACCGACATTGATCACGCCCCAAATCGCAGCCGGCCGGATGAAGGCGATTGCCGTCACCGGCGCACAGCGCTACAGCCTGATGCCGCAAGTTCCCACGGTGGGCGAGAGCGGCGTGAAGGAGCTGCAGGGCTTCGATGCGATTGCCTGGAACGGCGTGCTCGTCGCGGCGGGAACGCCCCGGCCCATCGTCGATCGGATCAACGCTGCGGTCAATGCGGCGCTGAACGATCCCTCGGTGCGGGAACGGCTCAAGGCTGCGGGGCTCGAGGCCGCAGGCGGCACACCCGAGCAGTTCGCACGGCTCATCGCCGACGAGTCTGCCAAGTGGGCGCCAGTGATCCAGCGCACCGGCGCGAAACTGGACTGATCGCCACAAAGGCAAAATAGCGCCATGAAAATCCAACTTCGCCGGCTCGCAATGCTGGCGCCGGTCGCCGCATGGGTCGGGCTGATGGCGCTGCTACCCGCTACGGCACAGGCCCAGTCGCGACCGCTGCGCATCATCGTTCCCTACGCAGCGGGCGGCCCTATCGACGTGACAGCCCGGGTTCTGGCGGAGCGGGTACGCGACGCCCTGGGCCCGGTGATCATCGAAAACAAGCCTGGCGGCGGTGGCACTATAGGCGCAGACTTGGTCGCCAAGGCTGCCCCCGACGGTCTGACGCTAGGCATCGCCGCGCTGGCCACGCACGCCATCAACCCATGGCTGTACGACCGGATGCCCTACGACGCCATCGCCGATTTCGCCCCAGTCACCCAAATGCTGCGGGTTCCCAATGTGCTGGTGATGAATACCGATACCGCCCGGCGGTTGGACATCAACAGCCTGGCCGACCTGATCCGCTACGCCAAGGCCCACCCGGGTCGACTCAACTACGGCTCGGGCGGTAACGGCAGCGGGGGCCATCTGGCGGGCGAAATGTTCAAGGCGCAGGCCGGACTGTTCGCGGTACACATACCCTACAACGGCGGGAACCCGGCGCAACTGGCGCTGCTGTCGGGGCAGGTGGACTTCAATTTCGATAACCTGGCAACCGCCTCGGGCAACATCAAGTCGGGCAAGCTCAGGGCGCTGGCGGTCACGACCGCTCAGCGAAGCCCGGCTCTTCCCGACACGCCCGCGGTCAGCGAGACGCTGCCCGGCTTCGCGGTCGATACATGGTGGGGCCTGGTCGCGCCCGCGGCAACACCCAAGGAGGTGGTGGCGAGACTCAACCAGGCTTTTGCGGCCGCGCTGAACAACCCGGACACAAGGCTGCGTTTTGCAGCGCTGATGGCAGAGCCGGTCGCGAGCAGTCCCGAACAGTTCGGCAGCTTCATGAAGAGCGAGCTTGCCAAATACGAAAAAGTCGTCAAAGCCTCTGGCGCCAAAGTGGACTAGGAACCATGAAAACAAAAGCTGCGATCGCCTGGAAAGCAGGACAACCACTGAGCATTGAAACCGTCGACCTGCAGGGTCCGCGCCCCGGTGAGGTGCTGGTTGAAATCAAGGCCACCGGCATCTGCCACACCGACTACTACACGCTCTCGGGTGCAGACCCGGAGGGCCTGTTTCCCGCCATCCTAGGCCACGAAGGCGCTGGCGTCGTGGTCGAACTAGGTGCTGGGGTAAGCAGCCTGCAAGTGGGTGACCATGTGATTCCGCTGTACACGCCTGAATGCCGGCAGTGCAAGTTCTGCCTTTCGCGCAAGACCAACCTGTGCCAGTTGATCCGCGGCACGCAGGGACGCGGCCTGATGCCCGACGCGACGAGTCGCTTCAGTCTCGACGGCAAGCCGATCTTTCACTACATGGGCACCTCGACCTTCAGCAATTACACCGTCGCACCCGAAATCGCGCTGGCCAAGATCCGCAAGGACGCTCCCTTTGACAAGGTCTGCTACATAGGCTGCGGCGTCACGACCGGCATCGGCGCGGTGCTGTTCACCGCCAAGGTGGAGGCCGGCGCCAACGTCGTCGTCTTTGGCCTCGGCGGGATCGGTCTGAACGTGATCCAGGGCGCCAGAATGGTGGGGGCGGGCCGCATCATCGGTGTGGACATCAACCCGGCCCGCGAGGCAATGGCACGCAAGTTCGGCATGACCGACTTCATCAACCCGACACAACTCGAAGGCGAAGGCGGCAACCTAGTCGACCGGATCGTGGAACTCACCGACGGCGGCGCAGACTACAGTTTCGAATGCATCGGCAACACACGGGTGATGCGCCAAGCGCTGGAGTCCACCCACAAGGGTTGGGGCCGCAGCATCATCATCGGCGTCGCGGAGGCTGGGGCGGAAATCAGCACACGGCCGTTTCAGTTGGTCACCGGTCGCAAATGGGAAGGATCGGCATTCGGCGGTGCGCGTGGCCGCACCGACGTACCAAAAAT
>CAISIP010000522.1 GCA_903885415.1 uncultured beta proteobacterium | reverse complement strand
TGATGTTCTTGCTGCGGCGATTCATCGTGACGGTCTTGATGTCCATTGGCGGTCTCGGTTGGTGTTGGTTTGGAACGGGGGCGATTCGATCAGACGATCTTCACGGCTTTTTTTTCTTCATGCCGTCCTGCAGATCGCGCCGGTCGGCTTCTGAAAGAAGAAAGGCGGCTCACGGGTCGGGTCCGAGCCCATCGCGCGCGCGCTTGCTGCGTAGTGGCGGAAACTACAGTAGCTGCGGCGCACCGGAAAGGCCATAGCACTGCCGACGATCGGGATAGGCATGGCCGACATCTAGAAGGGCGTCTTGGCGCCGGTTTGGGCGAATCTTGGAAGCGCGTAGCCTGCAAGCGCAGCAAGTCCGAGGGTGGCGGTAGTCTGGAAAACAGATCGGCGATCCATAAAAGTCTCTTTTTGTTGAAATACCTTAACGTCCGCATTGTGCGACAAGTCACGGGGTGGCGGCGGTGCACAATCCCGGACATGCTGAACCACCCGCACATCAATCCGGTCGCACTGCAGATCGGGCCAATGGCCATTCACTGGTACGGGCTAACCTACCTGGCCGCATTTGGCCTATTCATGGCGCTGGCGATACGGCGGCTGCACCACCTTCCTTACGCCGGGCTGGAGGGCCCAACGGCCTGGCGGCGGGTCGATGTGGAGGACATCCTGTTTCTTGGCGTGCTGGGCGTGGTGCTCGGTGGCAGGCTCGGCTATTGCCTGTTCTACAAGCCGATGTACTACCTGTCGCACCCCTTGGACATCGTCGCCGTCTGGCAGGGCGGAATGAGTTTTCATGGCGGCATGCTGGGCGTGGTGGTGGCGATGCTCTGGTTTGCGCGCACGCGGGAGCGGCCCTTTTGGCAGGTGGCGGACTTTGTCGCGCCCTGCGTTCCAACCGGGCTCGCCGCCGGGCGTGTCGGCAACTTCATCAACGGCGAATTGCCGGGCCGCCTGAGCGACCCGGACCTTCCCTGGGGCATGGTGTTTCGCGGCGCCGGCGAGCTGCCACGCCATCCCTCGCAGGCCTATCAGTTTCTGCTCGAAGGCTTGTTGCTGTTCGCGCTGCTGTGGCTCTACGCGCGCAAGCCGCGCGCCACCGGTCAGGTCGCGGCGGCCTTCTTGGTGGGCTATGGCGTGCTGCGCTTCACCGCCGAGTTTTTCCGCGAACCCGACGCGCATCTGGGACTGCTGGCCTTGGGAATGAGCATGGGCCAGTGGCTGTGCGTTCCCATGGTGATCGGCGGGGCCACCCTGTGGTGGTGGTTCGGCGGTCGCGGCGCATCGGCAACCGCTGACAGGGCGTGACCACCGGTTGGAACCCACCGTGCAGCGCATGTCGGTGCGGGGAGTGGGGAGCCTTGAAGCAGTAGTCCTAATCAGCAGGAGGGATGGATGAAGACACCGGACTGGATCGCGCGCAAGGTATCGATATTGCTGCCGCACAGCGCTTCGGTCCAGGGCGGCAGGGCCAAGCTGCCCAAGACGCCGCAGGCGCGGCTGGTGGCGCTGGTGCCCACGCCGCCCGTCGCCAAAGCGCCAATTCCCTTGGCGCCGCCGGTCAAGCTACGGACCGCGTCCTTGGGCGCGGCGCGATCGACCCATGAGCGACTGGCTGCGATGCTTCGCCACGGTGAGGAGGCCTTGTCCCCTCGAATGCTGCGGCGAACGCTCAACGCGCTCCAAGCGGTTGTCGACCCGCGCGTCAGCGAGGTAGAGGGTGGCATTCGGGCGAAGGCCATTGCGCGCTGGTACGGCGGCGCGACTTTGGCGCAGCGGCGCGACATGTGGCTGCTGATGAGCGAACAATTCGTTTCCAACCCACAGACCGTCCAGCGCGCGCAGGCCGACTACGCCGCAGCGGTCGGCACCGCCGACGAGGCCGCAGCCGAGGTGCATTACCGTCGCGCGACGGTCTCGCCACGCCGGCGCCTGCTGCAGCGTTTCAGCGCCTTTCCCGAGGGGATTCGCTTCCTGGTCGATCTGCGCGCCGAGATGCTAGGCCATCTCAAATCCGACAAACGCCTGCAAGCACTCGACGTCGAAATGGAGTACATGTTTTCGACCTGGTTTGACGTCGGCTTTCTCGACCTGCGGCGCTTGAGCTGGGACTCGCCGGCCTCGCTGATCGAGAAGCTGATCCGGTACGAGGCGGTGCACGATATCGTCAGCTGGGCCGACGTCAAGAACCGGCTGGATTCGGACCGCCGGTGCTACGGGTTTTTCCATCCGCGGCTTCCCGACGAGCCGCTGATCTTCGTGGAGGTGGCGCTGGCCGATGCGATCGCCGATAGCATGGCGCCGCTGCTCGACGAGTCCGCTACGCCATCGGACCTGAACAAGGCGACGGCAGCGATCTTCTATTCGATCAGCAACACCCAGCCTGGCCTGCGCGGCGTTAGCTTTGGCGACTCGCTGATAAAGCGGGTGGTCGAGTCGCTCAAGGCAGAATTCCCGCGCCTGAAGACCTTTGCCACCCTGTCGCCGATACCGGGATTTCGCGGCTGGTTGTCCAAGAACGCGGTGGACACGCTGGCGCGCTTTGACGGCAGCGAACGTGCCGCGCTGGGTCGGGCTTTCGGGAGCAGCGCGTTCGGCGCTGAGCAGATGATGCAGACCGCCGATCGTGCAGCCGAGCTTGACCTGAAATCTCCACTGCGCAAGATGCTGTTGCGCAGCGCAGCGCTGTATCTGTCGAGCCTGACGCCGGATGGAAAACCGCTCGACGGGGTGGCGCGCTTTCACCTGGGAAACGGCGCGCGCATCGAGCGGCTGAACTGGGGTGCCGACGGATCCGCCAAGGGCCGGCGGCAGTCTTTCGGGCTGATGGTAAATTACCTGTACGATCCAAAGAGGCTAGACCGTAACCGCGCCCTGTTGGCGCAGGGAAAAATTCCGGTGTCGGCGGAGATCGAAAGCCTGGCGCTGTAAGGGCGCTTTCTCAACAACAACGGGAGACCGACATGATCAATCCGATGGGGCGGCGCGCGATTTTGCGCTTTGGCGGTGCGGCGCTTGCGGCAGTGGCCGGCGGATCCCGGGCGCAGTCGGCGTGGCCAAGCAAAGCGGCAACCTTGATCGTGCCCTTTCCCGCAGGTGGCGGGACCGACGCATTCGCGCGGCCGCTGTCGGCGCAGTTCGCCAAGCTAACCGGCAAGCAGCTGATTATCGACAACCGCGGCGGAGCCGGCGGCACCCTGGGCGCGGGAATAGCGTCGCGGGCTGCGCCCGATGGCTACACGTTGTTCATGGGCGCGGTGCACCACGCGATCGCACCCTCGATGTACCCGAAGCTCGACTATGACATCGAAAAGGATTTTGTTCCGCTCGCGCTTCTGGCCAATGTGCCGCAGGTTCTGGTCGTCAATCCTAAAAGCGTTCCGGGGGATTTCAAGGCCTTCCTTGCCCAATTGCGCGCCAACCCCGGGCGCCTTAATTACGGATCGGCAGGTGCTGGAACCTCGCACCATCTGGCCGGCGAGCTGTTCAAGCAGCAGACCAAGACCTTCATCACCCATATCCCCTACACCGGAGCCGGCCCTGCGCTGCGCGACCTGATCAGCGGACAGGTCGACATGATGTTCGACGGCCTGGGTTCGTCGGCTGCGCACATCAAGGGCGGCCGGGTCAAGGCGCTGATGGTTTCGGGTCTCAAGCGCAACCCCGCTTTCCCAGAGGTTCCCTGCGCGGCTGAACTGGGCCTTCCCGACTACACCGTGACCACCTGGTACGGACTGTGGGCGCCCAAGGGAACGCCGGCCGATGTGCAGTCGCGTATCGTCGAAGAAATCCGCCGCGCGACGGCCACGGATGAACTCAAGGCTATCTGGGCCAGCAACGGCGCCGACTTCGGCAGCCTGACGCCGGCCCAATACGGCAGCTTTGTGAGCGCCGAGATAAAGCGCTGGGAGGCGGTGGTGAAGGCATCCGGCGCCAAGCTCGATTGAGCCATCGCGCCATGACCGAGGCCGCACAGCGCACCAGCATCGACCGCAATCTTTATGAAGCGCTACGCGAAGCCTTCCCGGCTGGGCTGGACGCGGTCGCTATAGAGACCGACAGCGGGCTGCACTACCGCTGGCGCGACCTGGAGCGCTGCAGCGCGATGATCGCCAATCGGTTGGACGGGCTGGGCCTGCCGCTTGGCTCGCGCATCGCGGTGCAGGTGGAGAAATCGGTAGAGGCGGTGATGCTCTATCTGGCAGTGCTGCGCAGCGGC
>CAISIP010000521.1 GCA_903885415.1 uncultured beta proteobacterium | reverse complement strand
CTGCGACGACCTGAATGTCCTGCGCTTCGGCCAGCGTGTCGCCTATGCCCCGGCGCACCACGGCATGGTCGTCGCACAGGATCACCCGAATCATGCCGTGTCCTGGGCCAAGTCGGACAGTGGAACCGTTAGTGTGATCGACGTTCCGCCGCCTTCGCGACTGCTGACGTCAAGCCAGCCGCCGATGGATCGTGCCCGCTCGTGCAATCCTTCCAGACCAAAGGAGTGGCGTTTGCTGCGCTTTCCGGGGGAAAACCCTCTGCCGTTGTCGCTGACTTCGAGCGTCAGCGCATGGCCCGTATCGCTCAGTTCGACGCGGACCCGTGAGCAATGCGCGTGCTTGGTGACGTTAGTCAGTGCCTCTTGCGCTGTCCGGTAGGCAACCAACCCGATGTCGGGCGCAAGGTCCTGGCGCACCAGCGTAGCGCGCAGCAGGGCGCTAATGCCAGTGCGCCGCTCGAAGCTGCTGACCAGCCATTCGAGTGCCGGTACCAGTCCCTCCTCCAGCAGCGCTGGCCTCAGGTTCATCATGATGCGCTGGCTTGCCCCTAGCGCATGCTGCAGCATCTCGGTGGCTGCGTCCAGATGGGACAGCGATGCGGGTGCCGACAGATGGCGCCTGATGCGCGCCAGGTCGAGCTTGGCGGCGGCCAACGCGCCGCCGATGTCGTCGTGAATCTCGCGCGCGATCGACGCGCGCTCCTGCTCTATGGCGGTCTGCAGATGCGCCGCGAACCCCGCAAGTCTGCTCTCCGAATGGGCCAACTCTGCCTCGGATCGCTCCTTGGCCAGTCGCGTCTGGTTGCTTTCAATGGCGCGCTGCAAGACATGGGGCAGGCGGCCGAGATCGTCCTTGGGCAGGTAGTCGCTATACCCCAGCTTGATCGCCGCCACCGCCGCCGCTTCGCCAATGGCGCCTGACAGCAGGATCATCGGAACCCGGCGGGCCGCATCCGGCAGCGCCCGCCATGCATCGATCGCCGTGAACCCGGTGAGCTGGTAGTCGGCCAGAACGGCGTCAAAGCGCTCGCTCGTGCTCAGCGTGACGAATTCATCCAGGGTATCGACGCGATCAAGGCTGAAAGACAGGCCGGATCGTTGCAGTGTCCGGCGCACCAAGTCGTGGTCCAATGGCGAATCCTCGAGGTGCAAAAGGTGCAGTGGATCGCCTGCAATGGACTCGAACATGGTGGGCGCAGTGGTCCGGGCTTTGTTGGAAAGGGCGGGCGGCGGCGACTGCGACGGGTGTCGGGCACTGGCGAGGAGCCGTCTGGCGCCATGCGACACCGCCTTTAACTTTTAGGTGAAGCGGGACCACGTTCGACTGCGATTTCTCAATTTCCCCAGGCGAATCTAGACGCCAGTCCCAAACAAGGCTCAGTCCGCGCCTTGCCTGGCGGACAACTGATCCCAGCGCTCCATCGCGATGAGCATTTCGGCGTCGACCTCGGCGTCGCGGCGGTAAAGATGGTTGGCGCGCTCGGGGTCACGGCCATACAGGCGGCCGTCGGCGAGTTCTGCGCGCAGGGTCGACTGTTCGCGCTCGAGTCCCTCAATCGCGAGCACCAATGCATCCAACTCGCGCTGCTCTTTGTGGCCGAGTTTTCGCGGTGGCGCTGGCCCGACTTTCATTGCAGGCGGCTGCGCATTGCCAGCGGCGCCAGCGGTCGGTGGCGCCGGCTTCGCTGCCGAAGCTTTGGCGGCGCGTGCCGCTTGGCTTCTGGCGGACTGGATCAGCCAGTCCTGTACCCCGCCCTCGTATTCGCGCCACACCCCAGAGCCTTCGAAGGCGATCGTGCTGGTCACCACATTGTCAAGAAAGGTGCGATCGTGGCTCACTAGGAAGACGGTTCCTTCGTAGCTTTGCAGCAAGTCTTCAAGCAATTCCAGCGTGTCGATGTCGAGGTCATTCGTAGGCTCATCTAAAACGAGCACGTTAGCGGGCCGGGCGAACAGGCGCGCGAGCAGCAGACGGTTGCGCTCGCCGCCGGACAGCGAGCGCACGGGTGAGTTGGCGCGCGCGGGGGAAAACAGGAAGTCGCCGAGGTAACTCTTGACGTGTTTGCGCTGGTTGCCAATTTCTATCCATTCGCTGCCGGGGCTGATGAAATCCACCAAGGTTGCATCAAGCTCAAGCGCGTTGCGCAGTTGGTCGAAGTAGGCGACCTGCAGGTTGCTCCCCTGCCTTAGCTTTCCGCTCGTTGGTTGCAGTTCACCCAACAACAGTTTCAGCAGGGTGGTCTTGCCGGCGCCGTTGGGCCCGATCAGGCCCACCTTGTCGCCCCGCAGCACGGTTGCACTGAAGTCCCTTACCACCCAATTGTCGCCAAATGACAGGTTGACCTTGGTGAGTTCGGCGACGATTTTTCCACCCATCGCTCCTGATGCCAGGTCCATCTTCACGCTGCCTACGGTGTCGCGCCGGGCGGCCCGTCTGGCTCTCAGGCCTTCCAGTCGGTTGATCCTGCTTTGGCTGCGCGTGCGACGGGCCTCAACTCCTTGTCGGATCCATACCTCCTCTTGGGCCAACAACTTGTCCGCCTTGGCGCTGATCACCGCCTCCTGCGCCAGTTGATCTTCTTTTTGGATCAGGTACTGTGCGAAGTTGCCTGGATACGACTTCAACTGCCCACGGTCGAGTTCGACTATGCGCGTCGCGACCTGATCCAGAAAAGTCCGATCGTGGGTGATGGTGACGATGCTGCCCTTGAACTCAACGAGCAGCTTTTCCAGCCATTCGATTGAGCCGATGTCAAGGTGGTTGGTTGGCTCGTCCAATAGCAGTACATCGGGCTGCGCCACCAGTGCCTGGGCCAGCGCCACCCTCTTTCGCGTGCCTCCGGAAAGGGTGCCGACCCGTGCGTCCGGATCCAAGTGAAGACGGTGCAAAGTCTCCTGAACACGTTGCTCCCAGTTCCAGCCGTCTTGCGCCTCGATCGCCCCCTGCAGCGCATCAAGATCACCTTCGCCCGAGCAGTAAGCGTCGATCAACGCGATGACCCCCGTCAGGGCCCTGCTGACCACCGAAAAAACACTCGCCTCCTCATCAAGGACGGGCTCCTGTGCCACATGGGCCAGGCGTAAGCCCTGCTGTAACTGCAGCAACCCGTCGTCGGGCCTTTCCATGCCCGCCAGGATCTTGAGAAGCGACGACTTTCCGGTTCCATTTCGCCCGATCAGACCGATCCGCTCGGAAGATTCAAGAACGAACTGGGTATCGTCCAGCAGGGCGACGTGGCCGTAGGCCAGCTGCGCGTTGAGCAAGGTGATGAGTGCCATATGGGCAGCAATTATCCCGCCCGGCCAAGGCCAGTTGGGCGGGCGGCGGCGGGCGGGACCCGTCAGCCCCAACATGGCGCCGATTCCGGCTGACGCATCCGGAGATGCGGCTACACTCCACCACTCTTTGACGCGATGTGAAGGCCAATTTCTTTCCAAGGAAAGGGTTCTTTGAGGCAGGAGGTGGGGAAGCGTCAAAAACGAGGGCGGGTCAAAAAATCCGGTGTATACTTTGCGGTTCCGCTACGGCGGGGGCAACGGGTGGCGTAACAAGGATGCGAGCCCGATCCCGAGACGGGAAAGACCCTAACGGTTGACAGGTTATTAAAATCCATGTCATAATTCAAGGCTCGACTGATCGCAGTCAAGCGGACCAAGCCGGAAGGGTTTGGCAAGATCATTAAAAATATACAGCCGATAAGCGTGGGCGTTTGAAGGCGATTGCCAAGTTCTTCGGAACTAGGTCTTAACTGACCTACAAACGCTCATGAGAATAGAAGTGAAGTTCACTTCAATTCCGTTTTAATGAGTGTGCTGTCTTCGGATGGCAAACAAAAATCAAGATCGAACTATAGAGTTTGATCCTGGCTCAGATTGAACGCTGGCGGAATGCTTTACACATGCAAGTCGAACGGCAGCACGGGGGCAACCCTGGTGGCGAGTGGCGAACGGGTGAGTAATATATCGGAACGT
>CAISIP010000520.1 GCA_903885415.1 uncultured beta proteobacterium | reverse complement strand
TCGCGGACGGCATGGCGGATGCCACGCTCGTGCGGGTGCAGGGAACCCTGTCCCCGACGCAGGAAAGCCTGCAGGTGACCGGCTTTAAGCTGCACAGCCCCTGGCTTGCAACACAGCCGCAAGGGGAGAGCGAGATCGAAGGTGTGGTGGCTAGCGTTCTTTCGGCAACCCGGTTCATGATGGGCGGTATCGAGGTGGATGCCGCCGGCGCGCGCCTGAGTCCTGCAGGGGCGCGCATTGCAGTGGGTGCGCGTATTCAGGTGGAGGGATTCTGGCAGGGAGCGGTGCTGAAGGCCGTCGAGGTGGAAGTCGGAGACGAGCAGGGCCTTCGAGAAGCCAGCATCGAGGCAGTCATTGAGCAGTTCACCAGTCTGTCGTACTTCATCCTGCGCGGACAGCGCTGCGATGCCAGCGGCGCGGTGCTGGTGGGCAGCGGGAGCCTGAACGATGTGCGACTCGGCGCCAAGGTGAAGCTCCACGGCAGCGTCGACGGAGACCTGCTGCGGGTGCGGAGCTTGGAGCTGCTCGTCTGAGGCAGGCCGTTCCCGCCTACGCGATCCGGGGCCTGCTCAGGGTACCGTGGCGCTCCAAACCCTAGCGGCTGCTCAGGTTGGCGCCTGAGTCTCCGACTGCGGCATAGGCCAGCGTCCCGCGCGCTACTGCGTACAGGGCGCTGCCTGTCTTGCTGGTCACGGCGGCGGTCCAGCCCAGGCCATCGGTGCTGGGGAAGATGGCGCCCCCCGATCCGACGGCGACGACTTGGGTTCCGTAACAGACGGCGTTGAGGTCCGCCTTGCCTGGCAAGGTCTGCGCCGTCCAGCTGCTTCCGTTGGAGCTTCTCAGAACAGTTCCCGCAGCCCCCGTGGCCACGAACATCAGCGTGGACAGCGTCGATCCCGCCGCAGCGGCCGAGCCTGCCGCAACGCTGCGCAAGTCCGCATTCGTTCCCGAGTCGACCACCGCCCAGTTCACGCCGTCGGCGCTTTGCAACACGGTTCCGGCGTCGCCCACGGCGACCCAGCCGGCGCCGCCGTAGGCAACGCCGTAAAGGTCGCGCGATGTCACGCTCTTGGCCGCGCTCCACCTCACGCCATCCGGGCTGCTGATGATGGTTCCTTTTGCGCCTACCGCCACGTTCAGGTTGGCGCTGTTGCTGGCGATCGCATACAGGTTCTCGGTGGTGCCGGTCGACTGCATCGTCCAGGCGACGGCGTCGGCGCTGGTGAGCGCCACGCCCGCGTCGCCCACCACCTTGTAGTTGCCGTAGAAGGTCGCTCCGTTAAGGTTTCTGCCGGTGGTCGCGTTGATCGTGGTCCAGCTAAGGCCGTCGGCGCTGGACGCCATCGCGCCGGATTGTCCCGCCGCCAGATAAACGGTGCCCCGGGCCATGCTGCGCAGGTTCTTTGCAGCCAGCACATCGACAGGGCCGGCGGTCCAATTGGATCCCGCAAGCACGGGCGTCGCCGTGACAGGCTTGGCGCCGGTCCCTCCCGGTCCGCCGCCGGTTCTGCCGTTGACCGAGAAGGAATAGCTAAGGCCGTTAGCAAGGCCCGACACAACATAGGGGGAGCTCGCCTTGACGACGGCATCGCCGCCCAGAATGCCGATCCACTTGATCATGTTGCTGTCGACTGCCGTCGGTGCGATGGCGGTGGGTGCGGAGAAGACCCAGTACTCGACGCCGGCCACCATGTCCCAGGACAGCGTGACATTCGTCTCGCCGGCCCTGGCAGTCAGTCCGGTGGGCGGTGGCGCGGAATCCCCGCCGCACGACACCGTCAGGAGTGCTGCAAGCAGCAGCGAGGCGATTGTCTTTATCGAACGAAAGATCATCTTGGATACCAATGGAAAAAGGTGGTGGCAACAGGCCGGCCGAGGCGTGGTTTCTGACTCGGCGGATCTGTTCGCGCCGCAGCCGCGCAGCAGGCGGAAGTGTAGCGCCAGCCGACGGGTCTGCAAGCACGCGCCGATGGACGAAAATCGCGGCATGCACCCAACCCAACCCCTGCATGGCGTCAAGGTCGTCGAGTTCTGCCACGTTGCCGCCGGGCCCTTTTGCGGCATGCTGCTGGCCGACTTTGGCGCCGAGGTGGTCAAGGTCGAGGCGCCGGAGGGCGACGCGATGCGCCAGTGGCC
>CAISIP010000519.1 GCA_903885415.1 uncultured beta proteobacterium | reverse complement strand
GGCGCGGTGGCGCATGTCGGACTGACCGCCGACGCGCCGCAGCCGCTGATCCGCAAGTTCAACGATGCCTTCCAGGCGGAATTCAAGAGCAAGTCGGACCACAACGGCCTCAAGGGCTATAGCGGCATGTACATTGTGAAGGCCGTCACCGAAAAGATCGGCAAGTTTGACCCCAAGGCATTTGCCGTAGCGATGAAGAACGTCTCGCTCTCGGTCAAGGACCATCCGGGCATTTTGCTCGACGTGAGCTTTGACACCCACGGCGACCTGGACCGCGAAAGCTATATGACCAGGGTCGAGAACGGCAAGCAGGTGGTCAGTGCGATCCTGCCCGCCGTCGGCCGCAAGTAGGCCGAGCGCGCAGGATGAACCCGCCGAGCTACGGGCTGGCCGGAGTTCTTGGTTGGCCGGTGGCGCATTCGCGCTCGCCCAAGATTCACTCCTACTGGATCAGCAAGTACGGCCTGCTGGGTGCCTATGTGCAGTTGCCGGTAGCGCCAGGCCAGCTGGGTCTGGCCTTGCCGGGTTTGGCAGCGCTGGGCTTTCGCGGCTGCAACATCACGCTGCCGCACAAGGTTGACGCACTGCATCTGGTCGACGCGTTGGACGCCAACGCTGCGCGCATCGGGGCGATCAATACCATCGTGGTGCAGGGCGACGGATCGCTCAAGGGCTTCAACAACGACGGCTTTGGCTATATCCAGAGCCTGCTTGACGCCAAGCCCGATTGGCGCGCCGACGCCGGCCCGGTCGCGGTGCTGGGTGCCGGCGGAGCCGCCAGGGCGGTGGTGTTGAGCCTGGCCGACCGCGGCGCCAGGGAGATTCGCCTGCTCAACCGCACGCCCGAAAAGGCGCAGGCGCTGGCCAACGAATTTGGCGCGCCGGTGCGCGCGCTGCCGTGGAGCCAGCGCCATGCGGCGCTGGCCGACGTGGCCATGCTCGTCAACACCACCAGCCAGGGCATGCAAGGCCAACCGGCGCTGGATCTGGATCTGGCTGCGCTGCCGCTGCACGCGCTAGTGTCCGACGTCATCTATGTGCCGATGCAAACGCCGCTGCTCGCCGCTGCGCGCCAGCGCGGCAACGCGACCGTCAACGGACTCGGCATGCTGCTCAACCAGGCGCGGCCTGCGTTTGAGGCCTGGTTTGGTGTGATGCCGGAAATCACCGCGGAGTTGCGTCGGGCCATCGAGGCCGGTCTTTGACGCGCACGGCACTGCCGGAACTCGCGCCGCTGCTTGGCGCGGCCAAGGTCGACTGCCACTGCCATGTGCTCGACCCCGAGGCTTTCGCCTATGGCCAAGGCGTCGGCTACCGGCCCGCCGGCCAGGAGACCGGATCGGCCGACTACTTCTTGCGCGTGCTCGACGCCTATGGCGTGCAGCACGCGCTGCTGGTCGGGCCCAACTCGGGCTACGGTAGCGACAACCGCTGCCTGCTCGGCGCCATTGCTGCGGGCGCCGGGCGTTTTCTAGGAATAGCCGTGCTAGCGCACGACGCGTCGACCGACATGCTGCAGGAGTTGCGCAGCCAAGGGGTCGTCGGCGTCGCCTTCAACCCCGCGCTGCACGGGATCGACTATTACCGGGCCGCGGGTCCGCTGATGCGTCGCCTGGCCGAACTGGACATGTTCGTCCAGGTGCAGGTCGAAGGCGAGCAAATGCACAGACTCTCGCCGATGCTGCTGGACTCGGGCGCCAAGCTGCTGGTCGACCATTGCGGAAGGCCGGAATTGTCCAGCGGACTTGCCGGCGCCGGCTTTGAGGCCCTGCTGCGGATGGCCGAAAGCGGGCGTACCACCGTCAAACTCTCGGGCTTCGCCAAGTTCTCGCAGCAGGATTTTCCCTTTGATGACGTACACGCTTTCCCTCGCCGGCTGCTGCAGGCATTCGGCCCCGCGCAATGCGTATGGGCCTCGGACTGGCCCTTCCTCAAGGCGTGCCGGCGGCTCGACTACGGGCCCTTGCTGCAGTTGCTCGCGCTGATGGTGCCCGACGCGCAGGAACGGCACCAGGTCCTGTGGGACACGCCGTCCAGGCTGTTCGGTTTCACGCCGTCCTGATGGCGCCGGTGGC
>CAISIP010000518.1 GCA_903885415.1 uncultured beta proteobacterium | reverse complement strand
CTGCAGGGTGGCTTCAAAGGACAGCGACGCCTTTTGCATCTTCAGCACCACATCGGTCAGCGGCACATCTTCGCCGCGCTCGAAGGACTCCGAGGTGTTTTTCGAGGATATCTGCTCGGTGTTGACCTGGCCCAGCGCCTCGCGCACGGCGTCGGCGAAGCCGGTCTTTTCCGGGCCGACCGAGGAGGCGGGGTCATTGCCAAGGCCCGCTGCCTGCGCCTGGTGCAGGCGCAGCGTTTGCAGCATGGAGGCGATGTTGGCGCCAGAGGTGGCTTTTTCGATCATGCGGTGGCTCCTTCAGGTGTGGCGGTGGCGGGCGAGACATCGCGCAGCCGCGCCAGTTTGTAACGCAGGGTGCGCGGGCTGATTCCCAGCTTGCGCGCGGCCTCCTCGCGGCTCTCGGTCGCGTCGATAGCGGCCATGATCAACTGCTGCTCGCTGCTCTTCACCGCAGCCTGCAGTCCGTGCTCGCCGGGAAGCGCCTGCGATGTAGTGCCAATCGCCAAATCGCGGGCCCAGTCGCTTTCGGCTGCTGGCTCGGCGTTGAAGGCTTTCTCCGGCGCAGGCGCAGCTTGCGCGGCCGGGTACACCGGAGCCTGACGGAATTCGGATGGGGCAGGGCGATGCTCGAGTTCGTCGAACATCAGATGCGCCGGGGTGATCGTCTGGTCGGTGCACAGCACCATCGCGCGCAGGATCACGTTTTCGAGTTCGCGCACATTGCCGGGCCAGGGGTAAGCCAGCAGCTGCGCCTGCGCCTGTGCGTCGACGCGGTAGGCCTCGCCGTTGGGCGCGTGGCGCGGCAGCAGGCGTGCCACCAGCGGAAGAATGTCGCCCGGGCGCTCGCTCAGGCGCGGCACGCGCAGCTTGAAGGTGCTGATGCGAAAGTACAGGTCTTCGCGGAATTCGCGCAGCGCGATCGCGCTGCGCAGGTCCTTGTTGGTCGCGGCGACCACGCGCAGGTTGAGCTCAATGGCCCGCTCGCCGCCCAGGCGCACCAGCGTACGTTCTTGCAGCACGCGCAGCAGCTTGGACTGCAGCTGCACCGGCATTTCAGTAATCTCGTCGAGAAAAAGTGTTCCGCCCTGCGCCTGCTCGAACAGGCCGCGGTGCAGATTCAGCGCGCCGGTGAAGGCACCCTTCTCGTGGCCGAACAGCATGTCCTCGATCATCTGCTCGGGCATTGCCGCGCAGTTCAGTCCCACGAAGGGCCCGCGTGCGCTGGCCGAAGACTCGTGCAGCACGCGCGCCAGCACTTCCTTGCCCGATCCGGTCGGGCCCTCTATCAGCACTGCCACATTGGCCTGGGCTACCCGCTGCGCCAGCGCCAGCAGATGGCGGCTAACCGGGTCCACATAGACGACGCTGCGCGGCGCCGGTGTCCTCTTGGGCTCTGCGGCGTTCGGCATCTGTAGCGGCTTGGTCTGCGCCAGCGCGCCCAGCCACTCTTTGACCGACCATTCGTCGGCGGCCAGCACATGGGTTGCGCCCTCGCGCATCGCGGCCACGGCCATGCCCAGCGCCTGGCGCTCCACCCGGCACACCACCGGTATCAGGTGGTCCATTTTTTTCATCATCCGCAGCAACTCGTGCAGCAGTTCCAGATTCGCGCCGAGCCGTATCACCAGGCAGTCCGCCTGCAGCAGGTGCGCCTGCAGTTCTTCGAGTGTGTTGACCGGGCGAACGGTGAGGCCGGCCACGCCAAGCTGTGCCTGTTCCGCGACGCCGAGCGCTCGGAATGGGTCAAGCCAGAGGGCCTGTTGCGTGTGGGAAGAAGAGCTCATGGGTTGTCGCATTTCTGTCAGTAGGTCAGACAGTAAATGCAAGAGCCATGCCACCCTTTTCAGGTCATATGCGCCGCATTTCCGACAGCGCGACGGAGGGCGTCGCGCGCGTGGTGGCCGCCGCCGCCTTGGCTGCAAAGCCCTGGCAGGCGCTGCCGTCGAGCCGCATCACGTCGACCGAGGGTAGGTTGCGCGATTTGAAGCCCATGAATCGGCACAGATAGGGCAGCTTCGGGTCCCAGCTGCTGGCAAAGTGCCGGCACTGCCAGCAGTTCACCGGCGCGGTGCCGGTGCGCGACGGACTGGCTTCGTTAGCCACGGTGCGTGATCAGATGCCAGTGCGCTTTAACCGGGCCGCTTACTGCAGCAGCTTCATGACGGTCTGGGTGTCGGTGTTGGCCTGCGCCAGCACCGCCGTTGCCGCCTGCTGCATGATCTGGGTGCGTGCGAGCTCGGTGCTGGCCGCTGCGTAGTCGGCGTCCTCGATCTGGCTGCGCGATGCCTCGGAATTCACCGACACATTGGTCAGGTTGTCGATCACATGCTCCAGGCGGTTCATCACCGCGCCCATGGTCGCGCGCGTCGCGTTCACCTTGTCAAGCGCCCGGGTGAGCTTATCGAGCACCGCGTTGGCGTTTTCCACTGTCTTGATGTTGATCTTCGATTCCGGGTCGTCGACATCGCGGGTGATCTCACCGGTGATGCTGCCGTTCTTGCCGAAGTCCGGCAGATCGATGGTGATGGTCTGGTTGGCGCCCGCGCCTACCTGGAAGCTGAGCCTGCCCACATGCTGTCCGGGCATCTTGGCCCGGGTCTCGTCGACCGCGCCGCCGTAGGTTCCTGCCGCAAAGCCCAGCGACTTGAAGTCGCCCTGCGATCCGTAGCCGTTGGGCCCGGGTTCGAGCTTGAATGGCCGCTCGGAGGACAGCGTCACGGTTCCATAAACAGTGGGCGCGCCGGTGTATGCCGCGTTGGCGCCGGATGCGCCGACCACGCCGGGTGCGGTTCCTGCTCCCTTGCCGAGTCCGAAACTGGCGGCCGATAGGCTGGTGTCTGCGCTGTCGTACCACACCGAGAGGTTGCGTCCGTCTTTGGTCGTCAGCTGGATGCCGGCGCCGGGGCCGGGGTCGCTCGCCTGAACGCCGTGTTGGCCAGCCTGCCCATTGATGGCTGCAACCACCTTGGCTTGGCGCTGGTCTACCGAGTCGGAAGTCGACAGGTTGACCTTCACCGCGATGCCGTTGATATACAGGTACTTGTCGCCGGACTCGATGCCCACCGTCGTGGTGTCGCCGATGGTCGTCGCCCCGTTGACGGTGGCGCGCACGCCGGTCTTGTCGGCGGCGGCATTGATTGCGGATGCCGTGGCGATGGCGCTGGCGGCCCTGGAGCTGCTGAGCGTTCCGTTGAAGGGCTGCTGGCTCACCTGGTCGTCGTAGGCCACCGCTGCGCGGATACCCACCCCGTTAATGACCAGGTCGCCTTCGCCCAGCTGGCTGACGCCTGCTGCGTTGGCAGCGATCGCCCGCGGTATGGTGGTCAAGGCGGTTTGGTTTTGGGTGTAGCTCCCGGGCTGCAGGCCGGTGCGCTCGCCGCGCGTGGCGACGTCGATCTTTTCCTCAATGCCGTTGGCCAGCGAGAAGCTGCCGGCCTGCGCCCCCTGCGTCAGGCCGGTGCTGGCGGAAAAGTTGGCTGCGGTGGCCAGCGTGTTGAAGGCGACCTCGATGTTGCGGCCGTCTGCCGCCTCCAGGCGCACGCCACCACTGGCAGAGCCGGTGTCGATAGCGATGACGCCGGTGCG